>NZ_BMOD01000001.1:0-119161 GCF_014646895.1 Deinococcus roseus | reverse complement strand
ACACCGCTGCAGCGGTCACCAACTGGACCCTCAACTTTAAATTCAACGGCACGGCCAACATCTCTGGTGCGCCCTGGGGAGCGGGCGGCAGTGCCACCAAAAATGCAGACGGTTCTTACACCATCCTGCCCAACACCTGGGGTGGCGGAAACATTCCCGCAGGCGGCAGCGTCACTGTGTCCTACGGCGGCACCGGAGTGTTCAGCGGCGTGAACACCTGCACCATCAATGGCGCTTCCTGCTCTGGAGCCCCCGGTGACACCACGGCTCCCACCTCCAGCCTGAGTTTGACCCCCAGCAACCTGACGGCAGCAGGAAGCATCAACCTGAGCGCAAACGCAACGGACAACGTGGGGGTGACGAAGGTGGAGTTCTACCGGGGCACCACCCTGATTGCCACCGACACCACTGCGCCTTACAGCTACGCTGACGCTTTCAGCAGCTCCAGTCAGAATGGCACCTATGCGTTTACTGCAAAAGCCTTTGACGCAGCTGGAAACAACAGGACCAGCGCTGCTGCCACCGCCACGGTCAACATTGCAGGTTCTGGTGACACCACCCCTCCCACGGTTTCTGCCACAGTCAGCCCATCCAGCCTGACCGCCGCTGGCACTGTGAAAGTCACCGCGACTGCCACCGATAATGTGGGGGTAACCAAGGTGGAGTTCTACCGGGGCACCACCCTGATTGGTACTGACACCACTGCTCCTTTTGAAGCCACCCAGAGCTATTCCAGCAGCAGCGAAAATGGCAGTTACACCTACACCGCAAAAGCGTTTGATGCTGCAGGGAACAACAAAACCAGTGCTGGTTCGGTGCTGACTGTGAACATTCCCGTTCAGCCTTCCACAGGAACGGAATACGCACCTTACTTCTACACCTGGGGCTGGGGCAACACCACCGATTACCTGTTCAGCTCTCTGGTGGACATGAAGAACAAAACAGGCCTGAATGCTGCAACGCTGGCCTTTGTGATTGCACCTTATGGTTCCTGCACCATCACCACCGATGGCACCTCCAGCAACCGCATCGAAAACGAGATGAAAAATGACATTGCGGCTTTTAAAGCTGCAGGGGGCAAACTCAAGGTTTCTTTCGGAGGGGCCAACGGCACCTACCTGGAAAGCGATCAGGCCTGCAAAACAGCCGATGCGCTCTACACCACCCTCAAAGGTTTTGTGGACCGCACCGGACTGACCGACCTGGACTTTGATGTCGAGCAGGGCATCGAGATGAGCGATGCCATCAACGCCAAACGTGCCCAGGCCCTGGCCAGACTGCAAGCAGCCAATGCCAGCGTCAAGGTGTCGTTCACGCTGGCAGGCGTACCCATGGACCGCTGGAACACCCCCGGTGGTCTTCCTGCAGCAGGCCTCAATGTGGTGAAATCCGCCGTGGCAGCCGGAGTGAAGATCAACAAGGTCAACCTGATGACCATGGATTTTGGTGGTTATTACTCCAGTGGCCGCACCATGGCCGATGCCAGCATCTCCACGGTCAGCGAGACCTTTAAGCAACTGAAAGTCATTTACCTCAGCAAAACCGATGCTGAAGTCTGGAAGCTGCTGGGAGCCACCCCCATGATCGGCCAGAACGATGTGTCCTCGGAGGTCTTCACCCTGCAAGACGCCCGTGACCTCACCGTCTGGGCCAAAAGCAAAGGGCTGGGACTGGTGGCCTTCTGGGCCATCCAGCGGGATCAGGTGTGCAAAAACGGTGCTGGGATTGCCATCTGCAGCATGCAGAACACTGGGGCTTATGACTTCCACAACATCTTCAAAGGCGTGCTTTAAACCCCTGCTTTAAACCCCTGCTTTAAACCCCTGCTTCCACTGTCGCTCTGAGGGTCTTTTCTGGCCCTCTCACAGAATTTCAAGGAGTGTGAAAGATGAACCTCAAGGCACTTAAAGGATCGGCCCTTCTGCTTGTGACCCTCGGGCTTGCCGCCTGCAGCCAGTCGGATTTCCAGACTTCAACCCAGACCGCCAGAGTCACCCAGCAGGCCACGGGATTGACTGCCGTCTTCACCACCAGCAGCATCTGGGATGGTGGTTTTAACGGGGTGATCACCCTCACCAACAACACCACTGCAGCCGTGACCAACTGGACCCTCAACTTCAAGTTCAATGGCACAGGTGGCCTGTCTGGAACCCCCTGGGGCGCAGGCGGCAATGCGGTTAAGAATGCCGATGGTTCTTACACCGTGACCCCCAACACCTGGGGTGGCGGCAACATCCCCGCAGGCGGCAGTGTCACCGTTTCCTACTCTGGAACAGGCGCTTTCTCCGGGGTCAACACCTGCACCATCAACGGAGCAAGTTGCGACGGCACCCCCCCCACCGACACCGTTGCTCCCACCGTTTCTGCCACCATTGCCCCCAGCAGCCTGACTGCTGCTGGCACGGTGAAAGTGACCGCTGCTGCCAGTGACAATGTGGGTGTGAGCAAAGTGGAATTCTACCGGGGCACCACCCTGGTCGGCACCGACACCACCGCTCCCTACGAGTACAGCCAGAGCTTTTCCAACAGCACCCAGAACGGAACTTACAGCTTCACAGCCAAAGCGTTTGATGCTGCAGGAAACAACAAGACCAGCAATGCGGTTTCTGCCACCGTCAACATTCCTGCAGACACCACGGCACCGACCTCCAGCCTGAGTTTGACCCCCAGCAACCTGACCGCTGCAGGGAACATCAATTTGACTGCGACTGCAACCGACAATGTGGGTGTGAGCAAAGTGGAATTCTACCGGGGCACCACCCTGATCGCCACCGACACCACTTCCCCTTACACCTATGCTGATCCTTTCAGCAGCAGCACCCAGAACGGCACCTACAGCTACACCGCAAAATCCTATGACGCTGCTGGAAACAACAAAACCAGCACCGCTGTGTCTGCCACCGTCAACATCACCTCTGACACCACTCCTCCCAATGTCAGTGTGGCCGCTTCTCCCAGCAGCCTGACCGCTGCAGGCACAGTGACTGTCACTGCAACCGCCAGTGACAACGTGGGCGTGTCCAAAGTGGAGTTCTACCGCAACGGTGCCCTGGTTTCCACCGATACGACTTCCCCTTACCAGTACAGCCAGAGCTTTGCTGCAGGTCAGAACGGCACCTATGCGTTTACTGCAAAAGCTTTTGATGCTGCTGGAAACAACAAGACCAGCGCCGCTGCCAATGTCACCGTCAACATCCCTGTGCAGCCCACAGGCCGCATTTATGTGGGCTACGCTGGCACCTGGAACACCAGCCTGAACGACCTGGTGCCTGCCAACATCCCCAGCTATTACACCCACGTCAACATCGCTTTTGCCAATCCCAAACTGACCTACAGGAAGGGCGATTACCAGACCCTGGGCTTCAACGACACCAACACCGGTCTGCAATTTGTGGAAGGTGCTGCGGCCAACCCCTGGAGCCCTCCGGTGCAGATGACCCCCACCCAGGCCAGGCAGGTCATTGCCAACATCGATGCCCTGCAGGCCAGAGGCACCAAGGTGTACCTGTCTGTGGGCGGATGGACCTACTCCAACGACATGCACGGCTGGGACAGCTACAACCCCAGCGGTCTGATCGATCTGGCCCAGGACCTGGGTGTAGATGGGGTGGACCTCGACTGGGAAGCCCCTACCGGGACCTGCACGGGAGATGCCAGCAACTTCTCCTGCCCTGGTGACGCCAAGGCCATCAACATCCTCAACACCACCTACGACACCATTCACGGCAGAGGGCTGAGTCTGGGCATCTCCATCGCTGCCTGGTCCACCGGAGCCTACTATGTGAAGGGCTCCCAGTGGGAAGAAGGCAAAGTGCAGTGGGGCTCTCCTTACGGCGGCACCATGTACAACCTGGTCAAGCAGCAGGGCAGCAAGCTGAGCCACATCAACCTGATGTCCTACGATGCAGGCACTTTCTTTGATCCCCGCGAATCCTTCGAGTCCTACCGCGCCATTTACGCTGGTCCCATTGCCATGGGCATTGAGCCTGCTCCCGAAGGTGCAGGCGGAGCCACCCTCAAACTCAACAAAGATGCGGGGGTGGATTACGGAGCCACCTGGCGCAACTTCATGTACGACGGCCTCAACGATGCCAGCAAGGTCTACAACGTGGAAACCCTGGCCAACTATGTGAAAGCCAACGGCAAACCCACCGACGGCATGATGATCTGGCAAATCTGGAAAGAGCGTGTGCACGCCACTCCTCCTGCTGGAGCTGCTGGAGTGAACTCTGCAGGTCAGCTGATCTGCCAGATCCTCTCCATCACCAGCAACTGCAGCCAGTCTGTGCCAAACCTTCCCAAACTCTAAAATCCACACCTCCAATCAAAGGCTGCTTCCCCAGACGGCCCACCCGAAATTTCTCGGGTGGGTTTTTGTGCCTGAAATGTTCTGGAACAGGCATCAAGTTGACTCAAAGTGGTATTAAAGCTTTATGGTGTTCTGCTGGGAATTTGAGCATAAAAATCCAAAATTGGTCTGAAACGACTGAATATTGGGCTATACAAATGCGGATTGGTATTAAAGTGGTTATATACCATGCAAATACCAGAAGGATTTGAAAGACTGTGCAGAATGTGCGTTCTGCACAGGGGGAGTGCACATGAAAAAACATCTGTGGCTGGGCAGCAGCATTCTACTCGGATTGGGCGCAACCGCCTGCAATCCCAACACCGGACCCAAAGACACCACCCCACCCACCGTGACCCTCACGGCCCCCAAAAACGTCAGTGCAGCCAGCATCGTGAAAATCACTGTCAATGCTGCAGATGCTTCTGGCATTGCAAAAGTGGAACTGTTCCGCAATGGTGAAAAACTGCTGGAAGACACCACTGCACCTTACGAGTTCTCTCAGGCCTTCACGGTCAGTTCCCAGAACGGCAATTACACCTACACTGCAAAAGCCACCGACAAGAACGGCATCATGGCCAGCAGTGCCAGCACCACCACCACCGTGATCCTGCCCAGACCCGAATACCGCCACGTCGCCTATTTCACCAACTGGGCTGTTTACGGTCCCACAGGTTACAAGGTGAAAGACATCGACACCTCGGGGGCAGCAGCCAGCATCACCCACATCAACTACGCTTTTGGCAACGTCAATCAGGCAGGCGAATGCGCCATCACCGATGCCTGGGCAGACTACCAGAAACCGTTTGACCCTGCAGACTCTGTAGACGGAACAGGCGAAACCTGGGGCGATACACTGCGTGGACACTTTGCCGAACTGAAAAAACTCAAAGCCAAATACCCCAAAATCAAGGTCATGATCTCCCTGGGGGGCTGGACCCTCAGCAAATGGTTCTCTGACGCTGCCGCCACCGATGCTGGACGCAAAAAGCTGGCTTCTTCCTGCATCGATCTTTTCATCAAAGGGAACCTGCCCCTGATTGACAAAGACGTTGCCGGAGGTCCAGGCAGCGGTGCAGGCATCTTTGACGGCATCGACATTGACTGGGAATACCCGGGTGGTGGGGGAGATCCGGGCAACGTGGTGCGCCCCGAAGACAAAGAAAACTTCACCCTCTTGCTCAATGAATTCCGTGCACAGCTGGACACCCTGTCTGAAACCACCAGCAAGCACTACCTGCTGACCATCGCTGCTCCTGCTGCGCCCAGCAAAATTGCCCAGACCGAACCCGACAAATACCAAGGGGCACTGGACTTCATCAACCTGATGGCCTACGACTTCCGGGGCGGATGGGCAGCCACCGGACCCACCAATTTCCACAGCAACCTTTATGCCAGCCCCAATGACCCCATGACCGACGGCACCGAGATTTTCAGTGTGGAAACCACCGTCAAGGAATTCCAGAAATATGGCATTCCCAACAACAAACTGGTGGTGGGCATTCCCTACTACGGCCAGGGCTGGAAAGGGGTGGCCAACGTCAACAACGGCCTCTACCAGACCGCCACCGAAAGCGCAGGCACCAGAACCTACCGCGAACTGAAAGACTTTGGCCCCCGCTTTGATGACCCCATCAGCAAACAGATGTGGGCCTTTGATGGCAGCACCTTCTGGACCTTCGACGATGAAAAAGTCATCCAGGAGAAAGCCAGATACATCCGAAGCCTGGAACTGGGCGGCACCATGGTCTGGTCCCTGGACGGCGATGATGCCCAGGCCACCCTCAGCAAAACCATCCACTCCTCTCTGAAATAAGAGCCTGACCTCAGGCTTTTAAAACAGAGTTTCTCCCTTTCCTCCACCCCGGGGCGGCAAACCCGGGGGTTTTTCTTTTTTATGGATTTCTTTACCCAGATGTCACCCCACATCAGTGAAACCCTGCTAAGGTTTAAGCATGAAATTCTGGCGTTATGTGTTGCTGGTGGCCTGCACCTTCACTTCCCTTGCATCTGCACAGGACCCCACCCAGGGGGGCGTGCTCGACCCTGAAACCCCCGAGAACATCACCATCCCTGACCTGCCTGCAGCCAACGTGCGGCATGGCATCATGGGGGTATGGGTGCGTCCCAACCCCAAACAGGATGCTGCTGCCCTGATGGATTCGCTCAAAAAAGAAGGCTTCACCGATGTGTTTGTGGAGGCTTTCTACCACGGCATGACCATTTACCCCTCCGCTGTGGCCCCCATGCGCCCCGAGCTCACAGGTCGCGACCTCCTCAATGAATATGTGGAAGCTGCGTCCATCTCTGGTCTGCGGCTTCATGCCTGGATGGAAGTGTTTTACTGGGCGCCCCCCAAAAAATACGGGGTCAGTGGTGGCCTGCTGGAAGAGCACCCCGAATGGGAAACCCTGAACGCTTCAGGGGTGCCCAGCAGTGAAACGGGGCTGCACATGGGTTTTGCCGACCCTGCCCTCTACGATGTGCGCCAGACCGTGTACAAACTCACCACCGAACTGGCAGAGAATTATCCCGAGGTGGGCCTGCACCTGGATTACCTGAGGTACCCCTCCAAGGATGACTTTGGCTACAACCCAGTGGTGGTAGAGACCTTCCAGAAGCAGACCGGCACCAGAGCCAGCGTCACCAACATGAAATGGTATGCCTTCAGGCAGGATGTGCTGGCCCAGGTGGCCTCTGGCATGAGCCGCGCTTACCACCAGGCCGGAGGTCAGGGTCTGGTGACGGCAGCAGTGAACGCCTACTATCCCCTCTACAAACCCGAGACGCAGCAGGTCTGGACCAAATGGCAG
Source organism: Deinococcus roseus (assembly GCF_014646895.1). NCBI lineage: Bacteria > Thermotogati > Deinococcota > Deinococci > Deinococcales > Deinococcaceae > Deinococcus > Deinococcus roseus. Next base: position 112,000 of record NZ_BMOD01000001.1, on the reverse strand, counting down.
GGCGTGGATGTGTTCATTCCGATGGCCTACAGCACCAACCTCACCGCCCTGAAAGTGCTGGGATACACCCTGCGCAACCGCAGCAAGAAACCCATCTGGATGGGTTTGCAGGTGGGACCGGGATACCCTGATCTCGGCAAGCAAATCAACACCCTCAAGCCCCAGGGGTTCAGCAATTACGTGGTGTTTGGACGCAGGTGACAGCATTTCTGGCCTGGAACGTGTTACTTTGAACACCATGCGAGTTTTGGTTGGAAAAGCAAGCGATTTTGAAGAAGGCACCCAGAAAAGTGTGCGCATGGGTCGCCAGAGTGTGCTGGTGGTCAAACACCAGCACCAGTTCTATGCCCTCAGAAACGTCTGCACCCACGAGAGTGTGCCTTTAGAAGGAGGCAGGCTGGAAGATGGCCAGATCACCTGTGAATCCCACGGTGCGCGTTTCGAACTGGCCACCGGCAAGGCCACCAAAATGCCTGCCGTGAAAGCGGTCAGGCTGTACAAAGCCGTGCTGGATGGAGAAGACCTTTACGTGGAAGAGCTGTAAGAGCAACCTGTAAGAGCAGCAAAGCAAACATCAATCACCAACTCGGGGCAACCCGAGTTTTTTGTTGTTCTGAATGGACAACTAAAGCTGTTCCAGCAATCTGGAAAGCACATTCCAGCCAATGGCAAATGCAACCACCAGTGAGATCAGAAAGCCTGCAATCTGGAGCCTGTCTTTCTCTTTGTGATGCAACATGATGGATCCTCCAGAACAGCCTACGAGGGCAGGTGCATGAAAGTTCCCTGAGATTTTGAAAGTGCTGTGCTCACAAAAAAGCCCCTGGAATTTCCAGGGGCTTTGGGGTTTCAATTGAGGCTTTAAGGCTCAGTAACGCTTGCGGTTCTGGTAGGGGCGTCTGTTGCCGCCGCTGCCTTCGCGGTTGCCAGCGTACACACCTTCACGGGAGCCGCCTCTGTCGTTGCTCCCACTGTTGCGGTCGTTGTTGCCACGGTAGCCGCCACGGTCTCCGCCTTCACGGTTGCCACGGTAGCCACCGCCACCCTGACGGGGACCCCGGTCGTCGCGCTGGGGGGGTTCCATCAATTCGGGCAGTTCCAGGGTTTTCACGACCTGGACTTTTTCTTCCAGGGGGCTCATGTTCAGAAGTTCTTCCACGCGGTCCACGGGAATGTCTGCCACTGCACCCTGCTCGAACAGGCGCACTTTGCCAAGGGCACGGGACTCGATGTTGAGGCCACGGGCGATCAATGCAACGGCTCTGGGAACGGTCATTCTGGGGGCGCGCAGGGTCACGGTCACGAAGTCTTCTTCGCCGCTCAGCAAGCTGACGCTGCGGGGCACTTCGGTGACTCCAGCAATGCGGGCCAGTGCTTTTGCAAGGGCTTCAATGCCCAGTTCGCTGAAGAGTTCTTCTGCTTGCTGGGTGAACATGCCAGAGATTTCATCGGGCACGTTTTTGATCATGTTGGCCACATTGCGCATGTTGGAAGCGTTGACTTCAGAAGGGGTGGGGGCTTCGATTTTCTCGAAGCGGGCACCGGTGGCGTTTTCCAGCTGGCGGATGGCGTACTGCTCTTTGGGAGCGTACATCACGATGGCCACACCACTGCGTCCGGCACGGCCCGTGCGGCCAGAGCGGTGCACATAGGATTCGTGGTCCTGGGGCACATGGTACTGCACCACAACGTCCACTTCGGGGATGTCCAGACCACGGGCGGCCACATCGGTGGCGACCAGCACGCGGGTGCGACCACTGCGGAAAGCAGCCAGGGCGCGTTCACGCTGGGCCTGGGCCAGGTCGCCGTGCAGACCTTCGGCTTCGATGCCGCGTCCGATCAGCTCAAGGGCCAGTTCATCGGCTTCGCGCTTGGTGCGGGTGAAGACAATGGCACGCTCGGGGTTGTAAACGCTGAGCAGGTCCACCAGAATCTTGGTGCGACTGCGGCCCACTTTGACAGCCAGGTGGGTGACAGTCTGGGAAGCCTTGGAGGTGTTCTCACCGATCAGGTCCACGGTCACGGGGCTGCGCATGTAGGCTTTGGCCAGACGGATCACGGAAGGGGTGAGGGTGGCGCTGAACAGCAGGGTCTGGCGCTCTTCGGGGGTGTGGCGCAGGATGGTTTCCACGGCTTCTGCAAAGCCCACGTTCAGCATTTCGTCTGCTTCATCGAGGACTGCGAATTGCACATCGTCGAGCACCAGGGTTTTGCGGTCCAGGTGGTCGATGATGCGTCCAGGAGTGCCCACCACAATGTCCACGCCTCGGGAGAGGGCTTTTTCCTGCAGCACGTAGCTGCTGCCACCATAGATGGTGGTGATGGAAAGGTGGGGTGCGCTCTGGTTGAATTCCTCGGCGATTTGTTTGGCCAGTTCGCGGGTGGGTGCCAGAACCAGGGCTCTGGGTGCGCGGCCATAGTCTCTGCTGGGGGCCAGCCCTTCGATGATGGGCAGTGCAAAGGCCAGGGTTTTTCCTGTGCCAGTGCGTGCACGTCCGATCACATCCTTGCCGTTCAGCGTGTGAGGAAGACTTTCAGATTGAATGGGGCTGGGGGTGATGATGCCGCGAGCGGCGAGACGTGCTACAACCTCGGCCTGGAGGTCGAAATCGGAAAACTGCATTAAGTTGTATCCTTTCTTGGGTAAGTGTTTCCCCAAGAAAGCAAATGAATCAAGGGACGGTCTTACCCACTGCTCGACAGTGTAACTGCGTCTGCGTTACATCTTCGAGCCAACCGTTCTATCTTATACCATCGGCCTTGGCTTTGCAAGTGGACAGGTGACTTCTGGCCCACTCATCGATGGCGGTGACCACGCCCTGCAGCTCCACACCGGCAGGGGTGAGGCTGTAACTGGACCTCGGGGGCATGGTGGAGATCACTTCTTTGTGGACCAATCCCAGTCCTTCCAGGCTTTCCAGTCGGTGGGTCAGGGTGGCAGGATTGCAGCCCCCTACGCTTCTGGAGAGTTCGTTGAAGCCACTTGGACCTTGCAGCAGGGTGCGGATGATGTGAAGCGTCCACTTCTCCTGCAAGATCTGGATGGCGTGGTGTACGGGGCAAAAACCATCTTCACTCATACACCAAGTATAGCGCACTTTTTCGAATGCAATATAAGTCACATAACAATTTAAAAAGTATAGTAGTTTAGATTCATGAGCGATTTACAGAACACCCTCACCAGAACCCTCCCTGTTAAAGAAGCCATCGAGAGCCGCAGCAGCATTCGCCAGTTTGAGCCCTCCATGCCAAAAGAAGACCTGCTGGAAATCCTGCGCCTGGCCAGCCTGGCTCCCAGCGCTTTCAATGCTCAGCCTGCCCGTTTTGTGGTGGTGGAAAACCCTGAAACCAAAGGGAAACTTCAGGCCGCTGCTTATGGTCAAAAACAGGTCACTTCTGCCCCTTACACCATCGTGGTCTACAGCGACATGGAAGACGTGCTGGCCACTGCTGAAGAAACCTCCCACCCTGCTTTTGGAGACGAAGGCAAAACCCGCCAGCGCCAGACCTTTGAAGGGGCTTTTGGGGGCCAGAGCGTGGAAAACCGTGCTGCCTGGGCCAACGCACAGGCCAACATCGTGCTGGGATACCTGTTGATTGCCACCCGCAGTCTGGGCTACGACAGCGTGCCCATGCTGGGCTTTGAACCCAACAAAGTGAAAGAACTGCTGGGCCTGCCTGCCCACGTGCAGATCGCTGCCCTGCTCCCCGTGGGCAAAGCAGCTGAACAGGGCAAATCCCACCACCGCCACAGCGTGGATCGCATCACCCGCTTCGCCTGATCTCACTGCATCTGATTCAGTCTTCTGACCAAAACAAAAAGAACCTCCATCTGGAGGTTCTTTTTGTTTTGGTCAGAAGCGTTCAGTTCAGGGCTCTCAGCAGGGTGTCCCGGTTGTAGCGCATCATGCCGTAGTAATCGTTGCTCAGCTTGCTGCCTTCTGGGTCCAGCACGAACAGTTTTGCACCTGCGCTTTCTGCTATGGTGCGGGCTGCAGTTTCAGGCAATTGGGGCTCTGCAAAGACAGCTTTGACTTTTTGTTTTCGGATCAGCTTGACCACATCTGTGACATAGCGGGCGCTGGGTTCCTTGCCTGGAAAAGGCTCAATGGCTGCAGCCACTTTCAGGCCATAAGCACGTGCAAAATACTGAAAAGCCCCGTGGAACGTCACGATGTTCTGGCCCATGACCGGTTTCAGGGTGGATTTCAGTTCTGCATGGAGTTTCAGCAGTTTCTGGTTTTCAAGTTTTGCCCTTTGCAGGTAATAGGCTTTGTTGCCAGGGTCGGCTCTGGCCAGTTCTGCACCTGCACGGGTGGCGGCCAGAGCCATCAGGCTGGCATCCAGAAAGATGTGGGGATCGGTGCCGGAATGGCCATGTTCATCGTGTGCGGCTTTGGTTTCTGCAGCATGTTCTGCAGCCAGGATGGGCTTGAATTTCAGCACCTCACCAAACTCAATCAGTGGGGCACGGGTTCCGCTGTTTTTCACCACGTTGATCAACCATTCGTCCAGGCCCAGACCGTTCATGAAGACCAGTTTTGCCTGAGAAAGGGTTTTGACATCTGCAGGGGTGGGTTCAAAGGTTTCTGGGCTTGCTCCCACCGGAACCAGACGGGTCACACTGGCTTTGTCGCCAGCAATGTTCTTGATGATGCTGTAGTAGGGCTGGATGGTGACCACCACGCTCATTCTGGCATGTGCACCTGAAGTGGCGAGGGCAAAAAGCAGCAAGAAGGCCTGTTTCATACTGATTAATGATACTCGATTATCAAATCGCCGGATGAGAGATTTCACAGCGAAAACCCCCGGCCAGAGCCGGAGGTTGCAAGAGGGTGAAGTCAGGATGGATTGTTCTTACTGTGCAGAGACCCCAGAAACACTCTTGATCCAGGAAACGTATTTGCCCACGCGGGTGTAAACGCCCTCCCCACGGCATTCTTCAGGACCGTAGCTGACGATGCCCAGAATGTAGAAACGGCCGTTGTAGCTGCGGGCCAGAGGACCACCACTGTCCCCGTTGCAGGAATCCTTGCCCTGGTAGTAAGGTCCACAGATGGTGTTGGCAGGTGTGCCACCACAGGGTGTGCCACTGGGGGTGATGGGAATGGTGACCTCGCGCAACTGGCTGGAAGAAGAGCCATATTCGGTGATGCCCCATCCAGAAACCGTAGCCATCTGATTGGCCTGCACCAGGGTGGAATCCAATGTGCTGCTGGGAATGGCTCCGGGTGCAGCGTAAGGGTGAGTCACGTTGGCAGAGAGTTTCAGCAAAGCAATGTCGTACCCGTAAGTGGCATCGTAATAGCTGGGGTGGATGTAGATGTTTGAAACACTGACGGTCTGGCCTTCACTGGAGTTGGACATGTTGTACAGTCCAGCCCGGATCTTGATGCCAGAAGCACTGAAGCCCTTGACGCAGTGGGCGGCGGTCATCACCCAGTTGCTGGCAATCAGGCTGCCTCCGCACCAGTTGCTGGTCAGGTAATTTGCGCGCTGCACGGCCACCATGTAAGGACGGCTGCCCACTGCACTGACTGTGCCATACACAATCTGGGGAGACACTTCAGCAGTGTTGTTGCTCTGGGGGGTTTCCACAGAACTGCAAGCGGTCAGGGCAACAGAGGCAAAAGCGAGGGCCATGAGTGAACGAAGTCTGGTCACAACATTTCTCCTTTGGCAGCATCCTGCAAGGGATCTGCACATGAATTTTTGAGTGAGTGCAATCTAACATGTTGTATACACTTTGCATACCCAGGGGAAATCCCTGATTCATCACACCTTGCTGTCCGAGTCCGCTCTTCAGTCCGTCTGGAAGGCAGAGCAACATCAACATTTGGATTGGATTGGAAAAACCTTAATCAAAATTCAAAGCCAGCTAAAATGAAGGTAAACAACCGTCTAATGGTTGATCAGCCAGAATCAGGCAGACTGAAGCCAAGAGGTTTTGATCTGCCAGATGAGCACGGACGAAACCAGAATTGCTTTTTGATCATGGTGTTGTTCGTTTGACCGTCTGTGGCCACTTCTCAGACTTCCCTGGAGGATTCACATGAAAAAATGGCTTTTACCCGCCCTTGGTACCCTGACCCTGTCTGCATGCACCATTTCTTTCGTTTTTGGACTGACCACCAACCCCACCATCAAGACCGAGTACCGGTTGGCCAACGGCCAGTATGTTGGCTGTGACGACATCACACCCAAAGGTGGAGGCGAAACCCTGCACATGACCCAGGTCCGTGTGAACTTCTCCACCAACGCTGACCTGCAAAAAGTCACGGTGAGGCTGGATGGTGAACAAACCAATGGCCGGGACAATGATTTTGTTCAGACCTTCAACAAGGCTGACATTGATGCAGTGGGCAACAACTTCTCTGTGGTTTTTGAAGCAGACACTGCAGGGGACAGATTGCTCCCCACTGAAGTGAACAAAGAAGCCATCGTGGTAAAGGCGAAAATCAAAGTCGTGACTGCAACAGGAAAACTGCCCGGTGGATTCCGTGCAGTGGTCACAGCCACTTCCACCGATGGAGTGACTGCCACCCGTGTGAGCACACAGGTGATTCCGGTGTACCAAAACTGCACTGTGACCGAAGTGACTGCTGACAGCATTTGATCTTCTGAGAAAACAGCAATCTGCAGTGCAGCACGTGTCTTGTACTGCAGATTGCTGTTTTCAAACTGTTCAAACTGTTCAAGTTTTGCGTTCAATGGGCAGGTTTGGTGGTGGTTCCAGAGGCTGCTTCTTTGACAGGCGACAGACCACCTTCCAGCAGTTTGACCAGCAACTCCATCTGCCTGAGGGTGCCTTTGGTCAGAGGATCTCTTCTGGAGCGCTGCATCATCAGGGCAAAAGGTGTGCCTGTGAGGTTCAGGTCTTGCTGAAAGACCAGTTCCTCACCCTGTTGACGCAAATCCCGTTTGATGATCAGCTCAATGCCTTTGGTGATGGGAATGGCCAGCACCAGGCTTTCCAGCATCTCGCATTTGATGACCGTAAACGTTTTCAAAGAACCATCTTTGTAGCTGAGGGTTCCCGTAACCCCCTGTCTGAAAGTGCCCGACAGTTCTGCAGAAGCCAGTTCGCTGTCCCAGGTGGGCCAGTTCTTGGGGTTGGTCCAGAGTTGCCAGAGGGCCTGTCTGGAGGCCCGGGTCTGTGCTTCAAAAGTGCAGATGTGCATGGTGTTTTCCTCCCCGGTTGGAATGGCTGCTGCTCAGATGCTTCAGTGTAGGACGGGTTTTCTTTCCAGAACATCACAGAAGGGCTGTCATTTCTGGGACAGAATGCACGAAACCACAGAAAACGCAAAATGCAGCAAGACAGAGGGACCATGCAATAAAGTGGTGGCTTGCTTTTAATGTACTCTGAAAATGCTGTTTATGCAAAAACAACACGGAAGCCATGGTCTAGACCATGGCTTCCGTTAGCGTTTCTGATTGTCTGTCTGTTTATTTGCTGAGCACTTGCTTGACCAGATCAATGATCTGGGGCATGGTGTCTGCCACGGGTACGTTGGCTGCAGCAAAGGCGGCCAGTTTGGACTCGGGGGTGCCCACGTTGCCCATGATGATGGCTCCAGCGTGACCCATGCGTTTGCCTTTGGGTGCACTGCGACCGCTGATGAAAGCCACCACGGGCTTCTTCATGTGGTTCTGGATGTACTCTGCAGCGGCTTCTTCGTCGGCACCACCGATCTCACCGATCACCACAATGGCGTCGGTCTCGGGATCGGCCTCGAACAGGGGCAGCACGTCAGCGAAGGTGGTCCCGATGATGGGGTCCCCACCGATGCCCACGGTGGTGCTGGTGCCCAGACCGGCATCACCGAGCAGTTTGGCTGCTTCGTAGGTGAGGGTGCCGGAACGGGAGATCAGACCAATGCGGCCTTTCTGGCTGTAGATCTTGTTGGGCATGATGCCAATTTTGGCTTCGCCACTGGAGACCAGACCGGGGCAGTTGCCACCGATCAGGCGGATGCCTTTGCCACCTTCGGCAAGGCTGGCAGCATTGAGCTGCTTGACTTCCTGCACAGCACGCATCATGTCGATGGTGGGCACACCCTCGGTGATCAAAACGATCAGGGGCACGCCAGCGTGGGCAGATTCCAGCACAGCATCAGCGGCACCAGCGGGGGGCACGAAGATGATGGAGCAGTCGATCTGATGACCGGCCTGTGCATCGCGCACACTGTTGTACACGGGCAGACCTTCATGGGTCAGGCCGCCCTTGCCGGGGGTCACACCAGCAACCACTTTGGTGCCGAATTCACGCATGGCTTTGGTGTGGTTGGCCCCTTCGCGGCCAGTCATGCCCACCACAAGCACCTGGGTGTCTTTGTCAATCAGGATACTCATTTGTTGGCCTCCTGGGCGGCAGATTCTGCAGCCTGGAACATGTCGGGGTACATCTGGATCAGGTCGCTGTTGACTTCGGCAAGGAGGGCCTTGGCTTCTTCTTCAGCGGTGCCAGCAATGCGCATGCGCACGGGCTTGGTCAGGATGCCGTCTTTCAGGGCCTGAATCACGCCTTTGGCCACTTCGTCTGCGCGGGTGATGCCCCCGAAGATGTTGATGAAGATGGCTTTCACGTCGGTGTCTTTGGAGACCAGTTTGATGGCGTTGTAAACGATGTCGGCGCGGGCACCACCACCGATGTCCAGGAAGTTGGCGGGTTTGGCTCCGGCGCGGTTCACCACGTCCAGGGAGGTCATCACGATGCCTGCACCGTTTCCGAGCACGCCCACATTGCCATCGAGTTTCACGTAAGCAAAACCGTAGTTGCTGGCTTCAATTTCCAGGGGGTGTTCGGCTTCAAGTTCGCGCCAGTCGGCGAGGTCCTTGTGGCGGTACATGGCGTTGTCGTCCACGTCGAACTTGGTGTCCAGGGCCAGAGGAATTCCGTCTTCACCCACGAACAGGGGGTTGATTTCCACCAGGTTGGCGTCCAGCTCAAAAGCAGCCTTGCTCATCTTGACCATCATGTCGGCCAGTTTGTTGAGGTTGCCTTCAAAGCCTGCCTTGAGGGCAATTTCACGGGCTTCATAGGGACGCAGGCCAGCAACAGGGTCCACACGGTGCTTGATGATGGCATCGGGCTTCTCGACAGCGAGTTCCTCGATTTCCATGCCACCCTCGGCGCAGGCCATCAGGGTGTAGGATTGCACATTGCGGTCCACAATCATGCCCACGTAGTATTCTTTGCCCTTGTCGATGTCCACAGCTTTGGTGACCAGCACTTTTTTCACTGTCAGGCCCTTGATGTCCATGCCGAGAATTTTCTGGCCATTCTCAAAAGCCTTGTCAGGGGTGGGGCTGAACTTGACGCCCCCGGCCTTGCCACGTCCGCCGACGTGAACCTGGGCCTTCACGACCACAGACTGGCCGTATTCCTGAGCAATCTGACGAACTTCGTCGGGCGTGTAGGCGACTTTGCCGTCCTGCACGTTGACGCCGAAACGCCGCAGCAGTTCTTTACCTTGGTATTCGTGGAGTTTCAAAACGTTCCTCCTCTGGGTGTGTACCCTAGTGCGCTTGTTCCTCTTGGGAGTATACCGCGAAAACTTAACCCCGGTTAACCACGTTACTCTGGACGTGACAGACAGCATGTATACCTTCAAGCCACACGTCACTCTGGCTGTCACTGCATCAGGACAACAACGACAGTGGTGTACCCATAGACTTCACCGTTTATTTGCACAGGTGAACTGCAGGTAAACCACTGGAAATTCTGGGTGTTTTGTCCCTATTATCCTTGCAAAATCTTGAGTTTCGGGAACCTCAGGTCTGTGGGGTTTGATGTTGTCAGAAATTTTTGCGGATGATCGCAGGGGCGAGGCGTGCCTCGCCCAACCGGAAGAAATCTCATTGACCTGTGACTGAAAAACATGGTTTCTGAGGCAATAAGGGCAATAAGAGAGAAAACAAGCAGGGTGAGTCAGGCTGTCTGTTGTTCAACAGGAAATGCGAAAGGGCGAGGCACGCTGTCTTGTGCAAAACGAGAATCCGCATGTTGGATTCTCTGCACGCCTCGCCCCTACAGAACCAGATGGTTTACCTCAAAATCCCTTTTTCTTTTGCTGCCCTCAGCCACATGGGGAGTTCTCCCAGCATGCGCTCGAAAAGCTCCTCATCGGAAATGCGCCGAAGGTCATCCACAGAGAAGAAATTGGCATTGTCCACCACCCGTCCGGGCAGGGTGTCCAGTGCCTCCAGCACCCCATAATTGCTCCCTGCCACACCAATGAACTGCCAGAAAATGGGGAGGTGGGAAGCGTCTTTCAGGATGCGGGTGATCTCCTCGGTTTTGTAGATGCCTCCATCAGTGATAAAAACCACCAGCACAGGCTGGGTGGAATTTCGGTGCCGGTCCACCAGGGTGCGCATGATCGGCGGCTCATTGTTGCCCACCCCCAGACCCTTGAAGATCTGCAGGAAAGCCCCTTTCACATTGTTTTTCACGTAATTGTTCACGCTGTCCAGGGTGACATCCGGGGTTTGCTTGTGGTTGTCGGAGTAAAACCAGGTTTCCAGCGCTCCATCATCGTCCAGACGCATGGCCACCACGCCCACCCGGTCCACAACAGCCTGCACGGTGCCGTTCTGGTAACTGCTGGTCATGCTCCCCGAAGCGTCCATCACCATCACCACCTTGGCGACCACATCGGCAATCTGCTTTTTCTCCAGAATCACATTGACTTTTTTGACCAGACTGACCAGACCAGGGGCTTTTTCCTGGACTTTTTTCTCCAGCACCACGCCTTTGTTCAGGTTGACTGCTGATTTCTGGGGCTCAGGTCTGGGAGGGATGGGATCTTCTGCAGGTGTGGGTGGTGTAGGAGCAGGAGTGGTAGCAGGGGCATCTGATTCGGTGCCTCCGTAATTTTTCAACAGGGCACTGAGACCCCCGGCAAAACCCTGGCCCAGGGCCAGCAAACGCCAGACATCCTTCAAATAGATTTCGGCCACAACGATGGCTTTTTCCTGCCCAAAAGAGCTGCCAGAGAAACTGAAGCGGGCTTTTTCCTGCCCTGACTCCAGAATGCGGAAATGCCCGTTCTGGGTCTGGGACATCACGCCATTGCCGTCTATGGTGATGGCAAACACCAGTTTTTTGATGCTGGCAGGCAGGCGTGAGAGATCCACCTGAAACTGTTCCAGGTCTGGGCCTTGCGGCCCAAGCAATTTCAGGGCACCCTCTGGAGAGCTTTTCTGGTTGAAGAACACGAAATAACGGTCATCGGAAAGCTGGTCGTTCTGGTCCACGCCAAAGCAGGACACATCGAAGACCATGCCAGCCCCCTGAATGCCAATGCCCACTGTCAGGTTCAGATTTGCCGTGATTTGAGGCAACGGAAGGCGTTGCCCCTGAGTGAGTTGCGTCATGAATTCCCCCTTATGTGTGCTATTACGCGACCAGTGGCACTGGCGTTGCCTGGGGTGCATGATCTGGCAGATGGGGCGAATCCTGATTGGGCTTTAATTTGAACCATGCAGATTCAAATCTTCACCCTTTGGTGGGCCATTCAGCCTCTGGCCTGACCCCATCCGCCAAACAGGTTAAGCCAACTGCAGGGCGAGACTTTCCGGCGGCTCGGATACCATGAAGGCATGAGAACGCTGCTTCAGCTTACAGATCTGCATTTTGAAACCGAACGGAAGCTGCTGTTCGACATACCAGCACTCAGTGTGGCTTACGGAGACAAGATCGCCCTGATGGGTCTGAATGGCTCTGGCAAGACCACGCTGTTCCAGTTGCTCACCCGCCACATCAAACCCCAGAGCGGCATTTTGTGGCAACCCGATGATTTGAAAATCACTTACCTGCAGCAAAACCCCATCCTGCCCGAACACCTCACCGTCATGGAAGCTGTCCGGGCTTTCAATCCGCATGTGCAAAAAGAACAGCAATTGCGAAATCTGGAAACCCGGCTCAGTGAGCATCCAGAGCTTCTGGACCAGTGGGATGAGTTGCATCAGCAATACGAGCGGGAAGGCGGCTACACTTACGAGCACCGCGCCAAAAGCATCCTGTTCGTGCTGGATCTGGGAGACAGACTGGACCAGCTTTTGCACACCCTCTCAGGCGGAGAGAAAACCCGTTTTGCGCTGGCCCTGGCTTTGCTGGACACCGGAGATCTGCTGCTGCTGGATGAACCCACCAACCACCTGGACATCCGCATGCGGGAATGGCTGGAAAGCCGCATCAAACGCAGCAAACAGGCGGTGATTGTGGTTTCGCATGACCGGGCTTTGCTGGATCAGGTGGCCCAGAAAAGCTGGTACATCGACCAGCAGACCGTGCAGGTGTATCCGGGGGGGTACACCAAAGCCCGACTGGAACGGGCCATCCAGCGCAAAACCCTGCAACGTCTGCATCAGCAGACCCTGCAGGAGAAACTGCGCCTCACCGAAGTGGCAGACCAGCAGAGCGTGTGGGGATCAAAACCCCGTCCTGTTCGCAGTCGCGTGGAGCACATCACCGAAGTAGAAGCACCCCAGAAGCAGAAAGAACTGCAGATGTTTTTCAGCGCGGGAGATGCCCGCGCTCCCATGCTGCTGTGGGGACGCAACCTGACCATGCGTTACGGAGACCGGGAAGTGATCCGGCATGCCGACCTGAAGGTGCGCAAGGGAGACCGCATCATGCTGGTGGCCCCCAACGGAACAGGCAAAACCACCCTGATGGAAATGTTGCTGGGAAAACGCTACTCCACCGATCCCCAGGCCGAGGTGCGCTACTCCACCACCCGGTTCAATTACCTGGACCAGGAGCACCACGGTCTGCTGGAAGAGGAAACCCTCAGAGAGCAATTCATGCAGGTCTACCCGGAACGCACTGCGCGCACGCTGCTGGGTCAGTACGGACTGGGCTGGGCCTGGGAGAAAACCCCTCTGGAACTGTCAGGTGGAGAACGGGTGCGTGCAGGTCTGGCCCTGATTGCACACTCCAGAGCAGATTTGCTGTTTCTGGATGAACCCACCAACCACCTGGACATCGAAACGCTGGAATCGCTGGAACGGGCCTTAAACAGTTTTCAGGGGGCCTGCATCATCGTGACCCACGACCGGGCGTTTGCCAGAAATGTGGGCACCCGCTTCTGGACCATCGAAGAAGGGGTTTTGAAGGAATACAGCAGCCTGACGCGCACAGAGCCTCTGGATCCTTTCCGGGAACTGGCCGGGGATCCACCTCCTCCACCTCCTCCACCCACCCTCAGTGAACGCATCAACAGGATGGAAGACCGCATGCAGGAGATTGCAAAAGCCCTCCTCACCGAACTGTCCCAGCGTGAAGAGGGGAGACTGCGTTCAGAAAGGCACCACCTGCAGCAGATGCTGTTTGAGCTGTACGCAGAGAAACACCTGCAGCCCAATTATGATTTTCTGGTTCGGGATTCAGGCCTGAAAATCGCCTCAGACCGACATGAGACAGGCATCACTTTTACAGCCCTCAATGCCCCGGAGTGTCCAGCTTTGATTTACCAGGAAGGGCAATTGACTTTCACTTCTGATGGTGCAGAAATCTGGTTCAGGCGCAGTCTGGTGCGGGCTGCGCTGGTTTTGTTGTTTGAAAAGTACCGCGAGGTGCGGGTGAAATTGCCAGAGGGGCAGGAATACACCCGCAAGGATTATTTGCAGGACAATTATCTGGGGAGATCATGAAGCGAATAAGACACAAACTGGGCATTCACAAAGGTGGAAGGGGGCATTTTGGAATTGTTGAACTGGAAGCAGAGCTTCTCCCACAGCAAATTGAAGTCACCGGCGATCTTTCCATACCAGAGGATTGGCCCCAGGACTGGATCTGGAGCATTGACTTGGAATGGGCAAGGTCTGCTTTTGCAGGAGCAGATTTCGCTGCTCAGAACCTGGTGGATCGGGGTATGATTCATGGCTGCAGGGTTTGTGTGAAGGTGATAGAGGGTCATGTTTTTCATACCAACACAGAAGATTTCTGGTGTGCTGCAGCCATGGCTGTGTTTAAAGCCTTTTTGCCAGAAGATAAACTTCCTGCTTATCGCTGGGAGAACAACCTGTGGCATTTTGTTTTCCCGGATCAGACCTGGAATCAGGGTTTTACTTCCCCTGCCCGAAAGCTGTAACCACCAGCCGTCTGGACCCTCCCCGGTCCCGGTGCTCCCCAAGGTAGATGCCCTGCCAGGTGCCCAGAGCCAGTTTGCCGTTCTGGATGGGAATGCTCAGACTGGCCCCCAGCTGGCTGCTCTTGATGTGGGCAGCCATGTCGTCTGGACCTTCATAGTTGTGTTCAAAGTAAGAAGTTTCGTCTGGCACAGCCTGATTGAAATACCGCTCGAAGTCGCGCCGCACGTCTGGAGAGGCGTTTTCGTTGATGGTGAGGCTGGCAGAGGTGTGTTGAATGAAGACACTGAGCATGCCCACCTGAATCTGGCTGATTTCTGGGAGGGCTTGCAGGACTTCTTTTGTGATCAGGTGGAAGCCCCGATTTCTGGCAGGCAGGGTGAGGTTGGTCTGAAACCACAACATGCTTCCGAGTATACGCCCGGTCTGAAACGTTGGCATGCAACGTTGACAGCTTAAGCTGAAAGCACTATCTTGACAATCCAAGCTGTTAGAGTGACAATGAAAACACATGGTGAACCTGCAAGCCTACCACAGTGACAGCTGGAACCTGGATGCTTTTGCAGAACGGGTCAACAGGCTTCTGCCTGAATTCCTGCCAGCTGACAAAATGAATTCCCGCATGCAGGATACGGTGAACCCCAGGCTCATTCGCCACTACACCACCCTGGGACTGCTGGACAGCCCGGACCGCGAGGGCCGTGAAGCCCGCTACACCTACCGCCATCTCTTACAGCTTCTGTTGTTAAGGAAGATGCTGGCGGCGGGTTTTGCCACTGGCATCATCGCCCCCATCACCCAGGAGAAAACCCTGGAAGAGCTGGAAGATTTGCTGCTGGGAGAACGTGTTGCTGAAAAGCACCCCATGGACTTTTTCCGCAAAAGGGCAGTTCAGGCAGAAGAAAGCCGGATGGAGAAAGAAGAAGCCGCGCCACCTCTGGCAGCTTCTGTGCCTCCTTCCATGCCAGCTCCGATGGCTGCACCTGCTCCAGCAGCACCCGCATTCCCGGATTTTCTGCAATATGGAGATGCCAGAGAGCGCAAGAAAGCCCGTAAAGCCGAGACCTACACCCGGGTGCCCATCTCTGAAGGCGTGGAGTTGCACCTCACCGAGGATTTCGAGCCCATCAAGAACCCCACATTGCTGCAAAAAATCCTCAAGAAAATTCAGCAGGCGTTAGAAGACTGAGCCTTTCATCCCCCAGAACCCCCTGATGGGAGGTGTGGGTGCCTTATTCCCAAAAGGAGATTTTATGCTGAAACTGGAGATCCTCCCCATCAAAACCGCACTGCCCGAAAACACCCCCATCACCCTGGATGTGGTGGTCAAACTCACCCCACCCGAGCAAATCCAGAACAACAAACGTTCACAGCTCAATGTTTCTCTGGTGCTGGACCGCAGCGGCAGCATGACCGGAAAAGGCATCGAGTACGCCAAAAAAGCCGCCACCGAATGCCTGAACCACTTTCAGGACGGAGACCGCGCCTCTGTGGTGATCTTCGATGACAAAATCGATGTGCTTTGCCCCAGCACGCTGATTTCCAGACCCAGCAGGGTGCAACTGCAACAGCGCATCCGCACCGTGACAGCCAGAGGCAGCACCGATCTGCACGGTGGATGGTTCAAAGGCGGCTTTCTGGTCAGCGAGCATTACCAGAAAAGCCTGCTCAACCGGGTGATGCTGCTCTCTGACGGACAGGCCAATGTGGGGATCACAGACCGCAAACAGATCAACCAGGAGGTGCTGGAACTCTCCGAACACGGGGTCAGCACCAGCACCTTCGGCATGGGAGACGACTATGACGAGGACCTGCTGATGGGCATGGCCGATGCAGGCGGTGGCAACTATCATTATGTCAGCAACCCCGAAATGCTCCCTGCCATCTTTGAAGAGGAACTCAAGGGCCTGGAAAGCACTTTTGCCAGACGGGTCAGCCTGGGCATCACGGTGCATTCCGGTGTGACTTTGGACGATGTGCTGAACCGCTATGCCACGGTGAACACCGGCAGGTACAGGCTGCCCAACCTCAGGTACGGTCAGGCTTCCGAATCTGCACTGCGCTTCAGAATTCCAGAACTCCCTGCAGGCCAGAGTGAAGTTCCCCTCATGACCGCCCGTGTGGCCTTTGATAGAGGAGAAGAAAGGGTGGTGGTCAAACAGACCCTCAGCCTGAAAGTCGTTCCTGTGCAGCAATACGATGCCCTGCCTGAAAACATGGCGGTTAAAGAATACGTCACCTTGCTGGAAGTCACCCTGAAACAGGAAGAAACTGTGGTCGCAGTGGCCGCAGGTGAACAGGAATTTGATGCCCCGGCTTTTATGCGTTATAGCGAAGCATTGGCCTCGCTCCCCGCTTCCCCAAGGGTCCAGGAGCAGATGGATTCCCTGAATGTTCTGGCAGAGCAGATGAAAAAAGGCGACCTGCAGAAAGCCCGCAAGGAAAGCACGTACAGGTCTTTTGCCCGCCGGAAGAACCAGAACAAGTAAAGCTGAGACCAGAAAATGCTATGGCTGATGCAAAGACTGGGAAGAGGGCGCAGCACGCTGCGCCCCTACAGTGTTCTTATGACATTAAGCATGATTCAGCAATGGTTTTCTGGAAGCTCCTGGCTTCGGTTCCTGTGCAAAAGGGCGAGGTATGCCTGCCCCTACATTCCCCCTGATATTTTGAATGAGTGCAGCAGTGGCTTTCTGAAGCCCTCGGCATCCTCTCCTGCATTTCAGGGATTCCTTTGCTATACTACCTAGCGTGACTGAAGAACTCATGACTGGTCGTTTTCACGGCGCCGCAGGATATGACGTGCGCTGTGCCCTGGACGGTGACTTTATCAAAGGTCGCGTCGGCGGGAAACTCGCAGGTAAAAGCTTTAACTTGGAGATCACAGAAACAGGCGTGCAGGGAACTGCCGCTGGATTGAACGTCGAAGTTCATCTGCAAGATGGTGCCCTGGTGGGCAGCATCGGTGATCAGGAACTCACCCTGCGCGGTGTGGATCGGGTGACCGGTCGCCTCGGTGGCCCCATTGTGGGCTGGGACGTGGCTGCGCAGCAGAACGGACACAAACTGGTGGGACGCCTCGGTGGAACCGTGATCGGCAAAGATTTCGAGTTCAACCTTGGAGAAGCCCCCGGCTGGATTGGTGTGCTGGTTGCACTGGTGTCCTTCTACGTTTTTGAGCAGGTTGCCTGAGGGGCTTACAGCTCCTCTTTTTCATGAAATGTCGGGTTTTCCGGCATTTTTTTGTTTGATGGGGAAGGCACAGCAAGGTTGCACCACCATTGGGCACCGTCACAAAAGCAACATCTTGACCCTCAGCACAGAGGGTACACTGTGAACTGTTGACTTCCCAGACGCATACAAGCACACACCGTCTAGCCATCATGCCCGATCAAAAATTAGATCTAAGATTTAGCTCTATGCAGCTGGGGGTCTGGGCGGTTAAAGTAGATTTGTCTCAGAAGTGGTTTACTTGCCCACAAAGTACACCACTAGCAAAGAAAGGGGTCAATGCATCATGGCAGATGTCACCAACACGCGGGCTGCCCTACCTGTTGAACAGCTCGCAAAACTCAACTCCGTGGAGTTGCAGGAATGGCTGGACTCGCTGGCATACGTGCTGGCAAGCGCTGGCAATGAACGTGCCCAGGAAATCCTGGAAGAACTGAAGCAGTATGCCTACTTTCACGGCGTGAACATTCACCACAAACAGAACACGCCTTACATCAACACCATTCCCGCGCACCGCGAACCCGAGTTCCCCGGTGACATGGAGATGGAACGCCGCATCATGAACATCAACCGCTGGAACAGCGTGGCGATGGTGATCCGTGCAAACAAGAAGAGCGACGGGATCGGGGGGCACCTCTCCACCTACGCCTCTGCTGCCGAGCTGCTGGAAATCGGGTACAACCACTTCTTCCGTGGACACGGCGCAGGTGTGGACCGCGACCTGATCTTCTTCCAGGGCCACTCCAGCCCTGGCATGTACGCCCGCAGCTTCCTGGAAGGCCGCTTCAATGAGAAGCAACTGGACCTCTTCCGCCGTGAACTGCAGGACGAGCCCGGACTGTCCAGCTATCCCCACCCCTGGCTGATGCCCGAGTACTGGGAGTTCCCCACCGTGAGCATGGGTCTGGGTCCCATCCAGGCCATTTATCAGGCCCGTTTCATGAAGTACCTGGAAAACCGGGGCATGAAAGACAAAGGCAACGGCAAAGTCTGGGCGTTCCTCGGAGACGGGGAAATGGACGAACCCCAATCCATCGGGGCCATCCGTTTCGCTGCCTACGAAAACCTGGACAACCTGGTGTTCGTGCTGAACGCCAACCTGCAGCGTCTGGACGGACCTGTGCGCGCCAACTCCAAGGTCATTCAGGAGTTTGAAGCCCTGTTCCGTGGTGCAGGCTGGAACGTCATCAAGGTGGTCTGGGACAGCAACTGGGACAGACTCATCCAGAAAGACAAATCTGGAGCGCTCATTCACCGCTTTGAAAATCTGGTGGACGGGGAATCCCAGCGTTACGCTGCCTTCGGGGGCAAGGAGTTGCGTGAAAACTTCTTCAACACCCCTGAACTGAAAGCCCTGATTGAGGGCTGGAGCGACGCGGATCTGGAGAAACTGAACCGCGGCGGTCACGACATGAAAAAGGTCTATGCCGCTTACAAATCTGCCACCGAGCACAAGGGCAGACCGTCGATCATCATTGCCCGCACCATCAAGGGTTATGGTCTGGGGGACAGCGCACAGGCCAGAAACGTGGCCCACCAGGTCAAGAAACTCGACACCAAGAGCCTGATTGGCCTGCGGGACTTCCTGGGTCTGCCCCTCACCGATGAGCAGGCAGAGCACCTCGAATACTACAACCCCGGCCCGGACAGCCCTGAAGTCAAGTACGCTCTGGAGCGCCGCAAAGCGCTGGGTGGTCTGATTCCCCGCCGTGAAGTGAAAGCTGCACCCCTCAACACCCCCGGCTTTGATTTCTTCAACGAGTTTTACGCCGGTTCCAATGGCCGTGAAGTGTCCACCACCATGGCGTTCGTGCAGGTCTTGAGCAAGCTGATCCGCGACAAGGAAGTGGGCAAGTACATCATCCCCATCATTCCTGACGAGGCCCGCACTTTTGGGATGGACGCGCTGGTGCCCAGAATCGGCATTTACAGCCCCAGAGGCCAGATGTACACCCCCGTGGACGCTGGCACCCTGATGGCCTACAAAGAATCCGCCCAGGGCCAGATGCTGGAAGAAGGCATCACCGAAGACGGAGCCATGGCCAGCTTTGTGGCTGCAGGCACCTCCTACGCCAACTTTGGTGTGCCCACCATTCCCTTCTACGTGTATTACTCCATGTTCGGCCTGCAGCGTGTGGGAGATCTGGTGTGGGCTGCCGGGGACCTGCGATGCAAAGGCTTCATGATCGGAGCCACCGCAGGCCGCACCACCCTCAACGGGGAAGGCCTGCAACACGAAGACGGCAACAGCCTGATCCAGGCCTACGTGGTGCCCAACCTGAAAGTCTACGATCCTGCCTTCGCCTATGAAATTGCAGTGATTGTGGAAGACGGTCTCAAGCGCATGTACCACGACATGGAAGACATCTTCTATTACATCACCGTGGAAAACGAGAACTACGTGCAGGCCCCCCTGCCCGAGTATGAGTCCAGAGAGAAAGTCTTTGAAGGCATCATCAAGGGCATCTACCTGTTCAAGAAGAGCGGTGCTGAGAAGGCCAAAAACCAGGCCCAGATTCTGGCCTCCGGGCCATCCATCCTGGCTGCCCAGGAAGCCCAGGAAATGCTGAAAGCCTACGACGTGGACGCGTCCATCTGGTCTGTCACCAGCTACAAGGAAATCCACCAGGACGCCCTGGACGTGCAGCGCTACAACATGCTGCACCCCACCGCAGAGCCCCGCAAATCCTATGTGGCCCAGCAACTGGAAAACGCTCCTGGCGTGATCATCAGCGTGTCTGACTATGTCAAACTCACCGCCGATGGCCTGAACGGACACCTGGACCGCAAAGTCTGGACCCTGGGTACCGACGGCTTTGGTCGCAGTGAGAGCCGCGAAGCCCTGCGTGACTTCTTTGAAGTGGATGCCAAACACATCGTGGTGCAGACCCTGTATGCCCTCTCCAAAGAAGGCAAGGTCAAGCCCGAAGTGGTCGAGAAAGCCATCAAGGATTACGGCATCAACCCTGACCGTCCCAACCCTGTGACCCGCTGAACCCCAGACCCACCCAGAGCAACTTGAAAATTCCTGGGTGGGTTCTTGCGGTACAGTGTTAAGGCAGTGCAGTATTGAAGGAATGTTCTTTTTGATCCTGTTGAAAGGAGTACATGCGTGGCTACTGAAGTAAAACTTCCCGAGGTGGGCGACAACATTGCCTCCGCTACCGTGGTCAATGTGCTGGTCAAAGTGGGCGACACTGTGGCGCTCAACCAGCCCGTGATTGAAATTGAAACCGACAAGGCCGTTGTGGAAGTTCCCAGCGACGCTGCCGGAACCGTGAAGGAAATCAAGGTCAAAACCGGAGACAACGTGCCCGTGGGCAACGTCATTCTGGTGCTTGAAGGCGAAGGTGCAGGTGGCGTTGCCGCACCCTCCACCCAGACCGACCAGACCGAAACAACCTCACCTGTGGCCGAACCCGAAGGCACCCTGGTTCCCCAGCACACCGCAGCCAGCAGCGCTCCTGCTGCAGGTGGTTCTGCAGAAGTGAAACTCCCCGAAGTGGGCGACAACATCGCTTCTGCCACCGTGGTCAACGTGCTGGTCAAAGCTGGAGACACCATTTCCAAAGACCAGCCCATCGTGGAGATTGAGACTGACAAGGCTGTCGTGGAAGTCCCAAGTGACGCTGCAGGCACCGTAAAAGAAGTCAAAGTCAAAGCCGGTGACAACGTGCCCGTGGGTGGTGTGCTGCTGGTTTTGGAAGGTGGCGCTGCTGCACCTGCTGCCCCCAAAGTCGAGGCTCCCAAGGCAGAAGTCCCTGAAGCTCAACCCCAGCAGGCCAACCAGGGTTCTCCCACCCAGGCACCTGGCAATCAGATTGCCCAGAACGAAGGTCCCAAAGCTGCCCCCGCTCTGGTGGCTGTGGAAGGCCGTCAGGTCGCCCATGCTGCTCCCAGTGTGCGCAGACTGGCCCGCGAAATCGGCATTGACATCAACACCGTGGCTGGAACCGGCATTGCCGGACGCATCTCTGAAGAAGACGTGCGCCGCACCGCTGGAACCCCCACCGTGTCTGCTCCTGCTGCCGCTGCACAACCTGCTGCCCAGGCTGCACCTGTTGTTCAGGCCCAGCCCCTTCCCGACTTCAGCAAGTGGGGCAACATCCGCAGGGAAGACTTCAATGGTGTGCGCAAAGCCACCGTGCGCAGCATGGCCAACGCCTGGTCCACGGTTCCCATGGTCACACACTTCGACAAAGCAGACATCACTGTGATGGAGCAGGTCCGCAAGTCCTTCGGTGCCCGTGTGGAAAAAGCCGGTGGCAAGCTGACCATGACCGCCATCCTGATGAAGGTGGTCGCCAACGCCCTGCGCAAGTTCCCCAAATTTGCTGCAGCCATCGATGTGGCCAACGGTCAGGTCGTTTACCGCGATTACATCAACCTCGGCATCGCTGTGGACACCCCCTCCGGTCTGCTGGTTCCCGTGATCAAAGACGTGGACCGCAAGAGCATCACCGAAATCAGCGTGGAACTGGGCGAGATTGCTGGCAAGGCCCGTGACCGCAAGCTCAAACCCGACGAAATGGCCGGAGGCGTGTTCAACATCTCCAACCTGGGCGGCATTGGTGGGTACGGTTTCACCCCCATCGTCAACCCCCCAGATGTGGCCATCCTCGGCGTGAGCCGCTCTGCCTTTGAGCCTGTCTGGAACAAAGACAAAGGCGAATTCGAGCCCCGCTTCCTGATGCCCCTCAGCCTCACTTACGACCACCGCCTGATTGATGGTGCAGATGCCGCCCGTTTTGCGCGCTACATCTGCGAGTCTCTGGAAGATCCCTTCCTGATCAGCCTGTAAAGTTTAAAAAGAAAAAACACCTCCCTGCACATTTGTGGGGAGGTGTTTTTTGGGGAGCACTGGGGGTGAAGATCCCCCTGCCTTTCGCATGCGCTCAAGGCTGTCCCCCGTCAGCGTTGGGGGACTCGGTGTGAGTCTGAGATGGCTTTCACTTCAGTTTTCCACCCATCCCCAACGCTGACGGGGGACCGTTCCAAGCGGAGCGAGGAACAGGGGGATTTAAGACGCAACCAGCCCCTGGCACTTCGGGCACGTCCCATACAGCGTCAATTCGTGCGCTTCCACGGTGTAGCCACCTGGAAGCAGGCTTCCTGTGGGGATGTTCAGGGGGCACAAATCCAGATCCACCACCTCGCCGCACTTGAGGCACTGGAAATGGTGGTGGTGTCCCAGGTTGGCTTTCTCGAAGCGGTTTTCACCGCTGGGCAGGATCACCGTTTTGATCTGGTGGTCGTCTTGCAGGAGGCGCAGGGTGCGGTACACCGTGGCGATCCCGAGTCTGGGCATGCTTTTCTGAGCATGGTCCAGAATTTCCTGCACGCTTAAGGGGCCTCTGGCTTCCTCAATGACGTGCAGGATGGTGTCTCTCTGTTTAGTGTTTCTTCTGGGCTGGGTCATTTGCGGGTTTCTTGGTGCGTTCCAGCAACTGGTCGGCAAGTTCTTCCAGTTTAGGGGCCAGCACTTTCTCCTGCAAGACTTTCAGCAGCAAACCGCCCACAGCGGTCATGATCACACCACTTAAAGCACCTTTGCTGGCAGCGGCTTCTTTGGCCGCTTCCACATTTTTGCCGCCAGCGACTTTGACCACTCTGGTTTTCTTGGTGCCCCGTCCGATCAGAATGCCCAGGGCCAGACCTGCACCCACCGCAATGCCCAGCTTCTTGATGGGGTCCTGTTGCAATTTTACATGCAGACTGGTGCTGTCCTGCAAGGTGTTGAGGCTGTCTTCAAGGTGTCTTTTGGCTTCATCGGATGTCGTCATCGTCGGTTCCTCCAATTTTTTTCAGTGCGAACATCACCATGCCTCCGGTCAAGAGGAGGGACAGCAGGAACATCACCAGCGATGCTCCCCAGGATGGAAGAACCAGCAACAAAAGCTGATACAGCGCCATCAACAGGAAAATCACAGCCCCCAGCAGGGGGAAGAGGGCAGCCAGCAAAATCACAATGCCCAGACCACGTTGTTTGATTTGTGCGCCAATGTTCTGGAACACTTCACTGATCTCGGCCTTCACCACCTGGATGAAGGCGTTGATCACATCCATAAAAGCGTTCCCAATGGGTTTCCTCTCATTCATCGCCTTAATCCTAACAGATCATGAGATCCCGAGTTGTGTGTTTTGCACTGAAGCGATCCTTGAGGGGACTGTAATGCTGCTCTCAGTGAGGGTTTGCAAGTTCAGCCACGCTTACAGTCGTTTGGAGAGGCAGCCAGCACAATGAACAGCATGACCCGTCTGACGCTGGCCCAGCAGAGCAATTTTTTGCCCCTGACGGTGTGGGGGTATGATTTGTGGCGCAAGCGTTCCCTTTCCCTGCTGACGGGAGAGAAGTTCCCTCTGGAGCGCGAATTAGGGCAGTTTCTGGACTGGGTGAAACCTGTAAAAGGTCAACACTGGCTGGATGTGGGGACCAGCACAGGAAATTATGCCAGGGTGCTGGTCCATGCTGGTGCCACCGTCACCGCTCTGGATCTGTCTGCAGGTTTTCTGCAGGGCCTTCCCAGGCATCCCAGGCTTCACCCCCATCAGGGCAACATGGAAGATGGACTTTTTGGTTCTGCTGCTTTTCATGGCGTTGTGGTTGCAGGAACCCTCAACGAAACCCATTCTGCAGAACGGATGCTCGATCAGGCGGTGCAGGCCCTCAAAGCAGACGGTTTGCTCTACCTGATGTATTTGCTTCCGCCCCGGAAGTCTTTTGGGAAGCTCGAGCAGTTTATTGGTTTGAAGGCTGGAGTACGGTTTCTGCAGCAGATGACAACCAGAAAGTATCTGCAGACACAGAGCCTGACTTTAATCAACGAAAGCCAGCATGGTATTGTAAGTTTCGAGCTGTATCGCAAAAGCGCAGCACCAAAAGAAAATGCAGTACCGCAAAAAAGTGTGGTATCACAAAGAGCAGTGGGTCATTAAAATGCTGACCCTGGAAGTTTTTCACAAGCACAATCACCTTACCCTGGAGTGGAGCACATGATCAGAAACCACAACCCTGAATGGCACCTCCCACCCACCCAGGCATTGAAGGTGTGTCGGGACATCACCAGACAGCATTCCAAGACCTTTTACCTGGGAAGCAAGTTTTTCCCTGCCAAACAGCGTCTGGCTGTCTGGGCTGTGTATGCCACCTGCCGCACCGGCGATGACATTGCAGACGAAAGCCTCCCCCATCTGGCCCCCCAGAAACTGGAACAGTGGTGGGAAACCACCCGCAGTGCTTTGCAGGGTCATCCTCTGGAAGATGACGTGAGCCAGGCCCTGACCTGGGCTGCACATCAATATCCGTTGCCCCATGAAGCTTTTCATGAGCTGTACCTGGGCCTGAGAATGGACCTTGATGAAACCTCTTACCAGACCATGGCAGATCTGGAGCTGTATTGCCGCAGGGTGGCAGGCATTGTGGGCCTGATGGTTTCTCCCATCTGCGGTTACCAGGGAGGCGAGGAAACCCTGCAAAAAGCCCTCAAGCTGGGCATGGCCATGCAGCTCACCAACATCCTGCGGGATGTGGGGGAGGACCTGCAGGAACGGGGCCGACTGTATTTGCCATCAGAGCTGCTGCAGCAGTTTGGGGTGACAGAACAGATGCTGCAAAAAGGTGTGGTCACGCCAGAATACCAGCGCCTGATGCAACACCTGATTGCGCTGGCCAGAAGCTGGTACCAGGAAGGCAGGACAGGAATTCCGTGTCTGCAGGGCTCGGGTCGGCTTGCGGTGGCGGTGGCGGCCCGTGCTTACGAAGGCATTCTGGACAGCCTGGAGCAGAACGGCTACAACAACTTTTCCCAGCGAGCGCAGGTCAGTGGCCTGCAAAAACTTCTGATGGTCCCGGTTGCATGGTGGAAACTCAGGACACAGCTTCACAGACGCTGACAGCAGAACCGCTTTAAGATGAACGCACATCCAGGGTCACAGACCAGAGGGGTCAGAAAAAAGCATGCCAAAAAACATCATCGTGATCGGAAGCGGCTTCGGAGGTCTGGCTGCTGCCATTCGTTTGCAGGCCAGAGGGCACAAAGTCAAACTGTTTGAAAAAAGAGACAAACTGGGAGGCCGGGCTTATGTTTATGAGCAAAACGGCTTCACTTTCGATGGAGGCCCCACCATCGTCACGGCCCCTTTTCTTTTTGATGAACTCTGGCAACTGGCCGGTAAAAAACGGGAAGACGACGTCACCTTCGTAAAGTGTGATCCCTTCTACCGGATTTTTGACCACAACAAGCGGGTCTTCAATTACAACGATGATGAAATGTACATTCTGGAGCAGATTCACAACATCAGCCCCGAAGACAAAAGGGGGTACCTGAATTTCATTCATTCCACCAAAGCCATCTTTGACAAGGGGTTCACCGAACTGGCAGATAAACCGTTCCTGAATTTCACAGACATGCTGAAAGTCGCCCCAGATTTGATCCGGATGCAGAGCTACCTCAATGTGTACCCTTATGTCAGCAAGTTCATCAAGGACCCGTTTCTCAGGCAGTGTTTCAGTTTTCACCCGCTTCTGATTGGCGGAAATCCCTACGACTCCAGCAGCATTTACGCGATGATTCACTATCTGGAACGCAAATGGGGCGTCTGGTACGCCATGGGGGGCACTGGAGCCATTGTGCAGGGCATGGCAAAGCTTTTTGCCTCTCTGGGAGGGGAAACTTTCCTCGACAGTGAAGTGGCAGAAATTCTGGTTGACGACGGACGGGTGCAGGGCATACGCCTGAAAGACAGCACAGAACATCAGGCAGACGATGTGGTCTGCAATGCAGATGTGTCCTGGACTTACAAAAACCTGATCCCGGAAAACAAACGCAAGAAGTACACCGATGCCAAAGTGGACAGCCTGAGGCACAGCATGAGCCTCTTTGTGATTTACTTCGGGACCAGAAAACAGTACAGAGATCAGGGGCTGGCCCACCACAACATCATTCTGGGTCCGCGTTACAAAGGACTGCTGGACGACATTTTTCACAAGAAGGTGGTGGCCCAGGATTTCTCACTGTACCTGCACATGCCCAGCCTGACCGATCCCAGCATGGCTCCAGAAGGTGGCGAGTGCTTTTATGTGCTTTCACCGGTGCCCCATCTGGGCAGCAAAACCGACTGGACCACGTTTGCGAAAACCTACCGGGATCGCATCATGAAGTTCCTGGAAGACAATTACCTGCCAGGTTTGCAGGAAAACCTGGTGGCCGAGCACCACATTGACCCCATCCATTTCAGGGACGAACTGAACAGCCATTTGGGAGCAGCGTTCAGTGTGGAACCTGTGCTCACCCAGAGTGCCTGGTTCAGGCCCCACAACCGTTCGGAGGATTTCTCCAACCTGTATTTTGTGGGTGCAGGGACCCATCCTGGTGCAGGTTTGCCCGGTGTGCTCAGCAGTGCCAAAATCGCTGAAGACCTGATCTGCGAGGGTTGATCTGCGCCTGAGCAACAAAAAGCAGGAAGCAAAAGTTCACGCTTCCTGCTCTGGCTGTCTTGCGGAGGCTTTACAGTTCCAGGGGTTCCACCGGAGGTTGTTCCAGCAGGGTGGCATAAAAAATGAAAGCCAGCACCAGTTGCCCTGGCACCACCAGAGACACCCAGCCCAGTTGCAGCAGGGCCACCGCAGGAAGCACAGCCAGCAGTCCTGCCCCGAATTTCAAATATGTGCTCTGGGTGCCCAGTTGCGTCCAGCTGTTGAGGGCTTCCAGAGACAGCAGGTAAAGCGGGGCCATGGTCAGGGTCACCAGCAAGGTGGCTGGGGGCAATTGCAGCACGGTGCTCAGCACCAGCATCAGGGCATAAAACACCACTGAAATCAGTGTGCCAGGAAGAATCTGCCCGATGGCCCGCACTTCTTTGGGAACCGGCACCCACATGGGCTGGGTGGTGCTGGGCACCAGTCTGGGCAAGAAAATTCCCATGGCCACAATGGGCACAGCGCCCACAATCAGGGCCTTGTCGGGCTGGGAGACCAGAATGTTGACGGCGTAAGCCAGCAACACCATCCCGACCAGGGTGACCAGGTGGTCCGGGATGGACTGGCGGTACAGTCCCAGCAGGGTTCTCCAGGCAATCATGCGCAACGGGTTGCGTTCTGCTGGAACAGGCAGGCTGCGGGCATGGTGGGTGGTGGGCCTGAGGGTCATCTGCAGTTTGCGTTTGGTGACCAGCAGGTCAGGTGCTGCCTGGGCCTGCATGGAACCCAGAGCGAAAATCAGCAGGGTGTCCACGGCCCGGATTTCACTGAGGATGGTGCTGTGCTGCAGGAAAGCCCTGGGGTAATCCTCCTGCAGGTCACTCAAGACCTGCCAGACCGTGACAATCAGCAACACACCCAGCAGCAAGCAGGGAAGAGGACTGCTCACCAGCAGGGAGCCGATGAGGCTGTATTCGGGCACCCAGAAAGCAGCAGCAATTCCCACCACAAAAAACACCAGCAGCACCGGGAAGAGGCTGGCTTTGCGGTCTTCCTGCCAGCGGTATTTCAGCCAGCCCAGGTGTTGCAGGAGCCAGCCCAGCAACACCCAGTTGAGTGCAGCATAAGGGGTGATGAAGTTCAGAAGCTTCCAGGTGGTCATGCTCCACAGGGCACCCACCAGCAGCAAAATCAGCATGTCCCGGATGGCAGAAAAGGTCATGGAATAGGCCAGCACCTGCACCGGACGGCCCGGACTGAAACCCAGCCTCACAGCATCCCGCTGGCTGATGAAAAAGGGAGGCACCACATTGGTCAGTTTGATGAGGTACCACAGGGTCACCAGACCCACAGCAAAAATGGTTTTTTGCAGCAGCGGTATCTGGGTTTTCAGGGGGTTGGCATCGTCAAAAGCCCCGAATCCCAGAAAGCCTGCACTGATCAGCACATAAATCGCTGTGGGCAGCCCGATGGCCCTGCTGAACCACTTCCACCACACATCAAAAGCCCGTGAGAGGGTCTTCTGGCGGATTTGAGATACGGCTCTGGTCATGCGGTTTTGCTCACCATGCCGTCCTGCACCCTTGCCACCTGGGCTTTCAGGATCTGGGTGGTCTCGGTCTGGTGGGCACTGAGCAGCACTCCATTGCCGTGCTGGGCAGCATCCCGGATCCCGTGGGACAGTGCTTCCTGTGCGGCCTGGTCCAGGGCATTGTAAGGCTCATCCAGCAGGGTGAGCGGCAAATTCAGGCCCAGGGCCAGCGACAGCGAGAGTTTCTGGCGCATCCCTCTCGAGTGGGTGGCAGGGAAATCCTTCAGGCGGTCGGTGAGGTGAAAGCGCTCCAGCCACTCCAGAATGGGAGCTTCGGGTTTCTCATAGAGGGCCGCCACATACTGCACGTGTTCCTGCAAAGTCAGGTCCTCGTAAAGGGCGGGTTCATCTGGCACGTAAACAAATTGTTTTCTGCCTGCAATGGACCTGGGGTTTTCGCCTGCAACTTTCACTTCGCCTTTGGAAGGAAACAGGCCGATCATGCCCCTCAGCAGGGTGCTTTTGCCTGCTCCGTTGTGTCCGATCAGGTGCACGATTTCACTTTTTTTGACCTCGAAGTCAGCACGTTCAATGATGACCCGGTTTTGCAATTTGACACTGAAATCTTTGACTTTGAGTGGGAGCATGTCTCTACCTTTCTGCACCACTGTATCCTGTTTTGCTCTTTTTCACCTGAAACGGCATGGACAGCAACACCATCCATGTTTTCGGGATGTTCTGTTGCAGCGTTCAGAACTTCAGTTTGTAACCCAGTTTCACGCTGAAGCCCCGTTCCCCCTGGGTGTTCTGTTCGGTGCGGATGCCCAGCTCGATGCTGTTCTGGGCATCAAAGTTGTAGGCCAGAGAGAACTCGGGCTGCACAGAATTGAAATCCAGCTTGTTGAGGGGGCTGCTGAAGGACAGGGAAAGTTTGCCGTCCAGGGCATTGTATTGTACCTCCACATTGCCATTGCCCAGCAGATCCACCTGGTACTGGATGTACCATTCGCGGCTCAGGTAGGTGCCCACCGTGAATTCTGCGTTGAAGCTCTGGTCAGCCCCGATGGTGTAATTGCGAATGCGGAACACATCGATGCCCAGCGCCTGCGCAATGCTGCGTTCAATTTCACCCACCACGAACACCTGCAGGGTGGTCCTCAGGGCGCTCTGGGTCAGTTCGGTGGGGATGTTGCGCAGGTCCTTGGTGCCAAACACCACCAGGGCATACAGGCTGGCCTCGTCCAGGCATTTGGGCAGGGTGGATCCAGGATTGCGCACCGGGTCGGCACATTGGCCCAGCACCTCCCGTTCCTCGCGCAGGTCGATGACTGGCACCAGTGTGCGTTTGCGGGGATTTTTGGGATCGGCTTTGAAGTTCCCCGTGATGGTCATGATCACCCGGACGTTTTGCCCTTCATCCCGAACGATGCCCAGGCCCTCCAGATAGATTTTGGGGTAAGCGCCGTCGGCTGCATTGAAACGGATGCTGGTGGCCCCGGTGTTCAACACAAATTCGTTTTCGCGCAGGAACACGCTGCCCCGTTTGGGCAGGATGTCTCCCTGCAATCTGGGGGTGTAGGCATTCCCTGAGAGCACCAGTTGCCCCCCAAACTCTGCCCGTGCCAGGTTTTCATCGATGCGGATGTTGTTTTTGGCATCGATCAGGATGTCATCAAAGATCCAGTTGGACAGGGCTGCACGGTCTTGGTCCTGCCGCTGTTGTGGGAAAGTGGTGTATTCGCTGGAGAGCGGGCTTTCAAACTCAAATGTGTCGTCTTTCTCGGTTTTGTCGGTGTCAGGCTTGGAGAGGGTGAATTGCAGTTTCTCCAGATCAACATTGCCTGCAAGGCGGTAAAACTCTCCGCTTCTGGTCAGGTTGAGCACCCCGGTGGCACTGGCATCCTTGATGTAATAGTTCTGCAAATCAGGGGCCACCTGATCCAGCTGAATGCGCACATTCAAATCAGGGTAAAGGTCTCCGGTGGCCTGGATTTTTCCGCCACGGGTCCCGGTCAAGAGCAGTTTCCAGGCCTCTCCCTGCTGGTTCAGGCGCACAGTGGTGCCTTCCAGGGTTCCAAAATTGTCCACACTCAGGCTGCCGCTGGCATCGATCTGGGCGTTTTGCAGGCTGCCGTTTTGCAGGTTGGCTTTGCCTTCCAGCTTGAGGGTACTGTCCACCACACCACTGGTGGTGGTGTCGCTCTGGAAAGTCAGCTGGTTTTGTTTCAGCAGGGCATTCAGTTGATTCATCTGGATGCCAAGGCCTGCCAGTTCCCCTTGCAGGCCATTGCCCTGCACCTGAATGGTGGGCTGACCATAATCCCCCATGGCTTTCAGGGAGAGGTTGCCTTTCAGGCTGGGTTTGTAGTCCTTGAGGGCTGGAACCAGGGCCAGCAGGGGGGTGAAGGTGGTGTCTTTGAAGTTCGCAGAGAGATTGACCTGATCGGGGGCATAAACGCCCTGAATCAGCAGGCTTCCTGCTCCGGTCAGTTGAATGCCAGGAATGGTCAGTGCCCCCTGTTCCAGAGAAAATTGTCCCTGTCCCATCAGGGTCTGGCCTGCAGAGGTGACCTTGATGTTTTCGGCCACCACGCTGAGGCGCAGTTTGTCCAGTTCAGAGAGTTTGCCATCAATGCGGCCTGTTCCGGTCAGCAGGGCCTGACCTGGCAGGGCATCGGTGTAGGCTCCAATCAGGGCATGCAAGGGGGTGTTGCGGAAGTCGAAAGTGCCCACCAGGACGCCCGAAGTGCTGCTGGCCACAAAAGTGGTGTCTCCGATGGATCCCCTCAGACGGGCATCCCCACCACTGAAGGTGCCATCCAGACGGGCACTGAGCACCGTTCTGGGTGCTTCGGTGGCGGGTGTGGCTGTGGGATCCAGATTGGCGATTTCCAGTTCAGGAGGAGTGCCTCCAGGCAGGCTCAGGTCGGGAACCCTGAGGTTGACGGTGCTGGTGTCTCCAGTCAGGCTGGCCGTGCCGTAAATATGACCTTTGGCATAAGGCAAGACCCCCAGTTTCTCCAGAGGGAATGCGCTGGCACTGACCGTGACCAGATAACCTTCGTCCGAAGGAGCAATGCCCAGGTTTTCCAGGGCAGGAACCACATCTGCAAGGCTACCCTGACCTTCCAGCAGCAGAGAACCTTCATCCAGTCGGGTTTGCAGGGTGCCTGTGAACTGGCTGTCTTCCACATCCACCTGACCAGTGATGATTCCTTTGATGTCTTTGTAGGTATAGCCGAACTGATCCACCAGAATTTTCCCCTGCACCTGGCCGTTTTGCAGGGTGAGGTTGGCGTCCAGGGTGCCAGGATTGCGGGTGGTGTGCAGTTTGGCTTTCAATTGCCCGTTCCAGCCGTTCTGGTTGTTTCCTGTCAGGTTCAGGGTGCCCAATGGTCCGGTGTAATCTGCCACAGCGCTGATCTGGTCTCCCAGCACCACATGTGCTGTGAGGTCGCCCTGAACTTTTTCATCCAGCACGGGGATGGTGAAAGGCAGTTTCAGGTTGGTGGTTTTGAGGTCCAGGGTTCCAGTGCTGCCCTTGCCCTTTCCAGTCAGGCTGAATTGTCCCTGGTATTCGCTGCCATCCAGGCTGCCCACCTCGAAAGTGGGGATGTTGACGTTCCAGCCTGCTTCGGTGTAACTTGCTGTCCCCTGATGGACGCCATCGTTGATGGTGGCCTGCACATCCAGAGGCGAAATGGTGGCTGTGGCCTGCACAGTGGTTCTGGATTGCTGCAGGTTGGCTTGCAGGGTTTTGCCCGTGCCCTGAAGCAGCATTTTGATGGTGTCTTTCTGGAACTCGGTGCTGCCACTGAAGGTGCTGTCTGCAAAGCGGTACGCGAGGCTGCCATTGGCCTGAATGTCCGGGGTGTCCAGGAATTCCAGGATGGCCTGCTGGGTGTCCAGTTTGACATTGGCCTGCAGACCGTAAGCTTTGAGGGTGCTGTACACCGTGGGCAGGTCTTTTCCAGCCAGACGGTAACTCAATGGCTCAGCCGTCAGCCAGGACGGCAAGCCTCCCAGATTGCCTGTTCCGCTCCACTCCTGGTTGTTGACTGAAAAACGGCCATTGGCCTGATACCCCTGGTAAGCCACCTGATGTTGCACTTGCAGGTTGTAGCTCTGGATCAGGTGTTCCAGAGACAAGTTCTTCAGATCCAGGGGTTGAATTTGCTGGTAATGGGCTTCCACATGACCACTGAAGGGACCCCTGGCATCTGCTTTGAGGTTGCCCTGTTTCAGGCTGGCGGTGCCTTCCAGGGTGACGCTGTGGTCAAATCCTTTTGCATTGAAACCAGAGAACTGGACCTGCTGGTTTTGATACACCAGGGTGGTTTTGCCCCCTTGCAGCAGGGTGACTGCAGGATTTTGCAAAGTGCCATTGAGGGTGAAGGCACCATCTGGAGTGGTGGCATCCTGATACTTCAGTCCAGCGTAATTTCCGGTGGCTGCCACGGTTGGATTGCTCAACTCGCCTTGCAGGTGGGCTGCAATCTGGGCCTGTTGCAACTGGCCTTCCTGGTACTGAATGCCATTCAAAGTGGCGTTCAGGCGCAGATCTGGGGATTTCAGGTCTCCCTGGGTGCTGCCATTCAGTTTGAAGTTTTGCACCCTGGCCTCCTGATAAACAAACCCACCGCCCTCTGCAACCAGTTGAATGCTGGGAGCCTGCCAGTTTCCCTGATGGTCGGCGGTCAGGACAGCATTTTGCAGCTGGTAATCCTGGTAGTTCACCCCGCTGAGTTTTCCAGTCAGGTGCGCTGTAGGACTGTTCCAGTCGCCCTGAAAGGTGCCAGAGAAGCTTGCTGCCTGCAGGGTGTCCTGCTGGTACCTGGCCTCTGAAACATCTCCTGTGAAGGTCACGCTGGGCTTTTCCAGGGGTCCTTTGGAATCTGCCACAACCGAGCCATTCCTGAGGGCAATGTCTTTGTATTGCAAATCCTGCACTTTGCCCTGCAGATGGATCTGGGGATCAGACAGGTTGCCTTTGAGGGTTCCTGAAATTTCTGCAGATTGCAGCTGGTCTCCCTTGAATTGCACACCACGGAGGAGGGCAGTCAGGCTTCCATCCAGCAGGGACGTGGCCCCTTTCTGGTTGACCTGCAGGTGAAACACCGAGCTTTCTGCAGCACTGTCCTGATAGCGGAACCCGGTGCCATCAGCAACCAGGGCCACATCGGCTTCAGGCCAGGTGCCAGCGTAATCTGCAGCGAGGCTGGAGGTCTGCAACTGGAAATCCTGATATTTGATTCCGGTCAGATCGCCTGTCAGGTGAACGGTGGGTTTGTTCCACTGGCCCTGGTAATCCACCAGAAGTTTTCCTGCATCCAGGGTGTTGTCCTGGTATTTCACACCTGCAAGATCTGCATTCAGGTGGATGGTGGGTTTGTTCCACTGGCCCTGGTAATCCACCAGGAATTTTCCTGCATCCAGGGTGTTGTCCTGGTATTTCACGCCTGCAAGATCTGCATTCAGATGGATGGTGGGCTGCTCCCAGGCCCCGCTGGAGGTCCCGGAGAATCTGGCCTGCTGCAGGCTTTCACCCTGGTATTTCACGTTTTGCAGGGTTCCAGAAGCCTCCACATCCGGTTTGCTGAAATCTCCCACAGAGTGCAGGGTCAGGTCTGCCGACCCCATGGAAATTTGCTGGTAACTGGCTCCAGAAAACTGGGTGGTCAGCTGAATTTCTGGTGCGGTGTAAGGACCACTGAAGGTGCCTTTGAGGGTGGCCTGCTGCAGTTTTCCATTCATATAAGCAATCTGGGACAGCGTGCCTGCGTATTCCGCGGTGATTTTTTGAAGATCACCTTCAAACTTCACCTGCACCTGGGTGCGCCCTGATGCGCCTTCCAGCAGGGGAACGGCATTGATCAGCAAATCACCACTGAACTGCAGTGGAGTGGGCTGCACTTTGATTGTTCCAGTGGCCACATTGCTGTCAGACAGCTGGTACGTGCCATCTCCATTTCCGGTCAGGGTCACATAAGCATCCCCTCTTTGCAGTTTCATTTGCCCGGAGAGGTGGGGGTAGGTGCCCTCAATGGTGCCTTTTGCCAGCACACCTGCCCCGGTCACATCTGCAGTGAGCTTCAGGACCAGCTGGTTCACGTCCAGGTTTTTCACCTGGATGTCTCCAGACACCTTGCCCTGAATGTCGCCTTTCAGGGTGGCCTGGGTGCTGACCACCAGGTCTTGCAGTTTGCCGCTGGCCTGCAGGGTGGCAGAACCCAGGGCATGCTCGAAAGAACCTGTGGCCTGAATGTCTGGATTGCTGAAGTCTCCAGACACCGTTCCCGAGAGGTTCAGGACCCCATCTGCAATCTTGAAGTTCTGAATTTCTGCCTGAATGCCGTCCGGGTAAGTGCCTCCCAGCCGGATGGGGGAGGAGGCGTAATTTCCGGTGAGGTTCAGGTCAATTTTTTCCGCACTGTAAACAGCAGAGCCTTGCAGACGGATGGGATTGTCCTGCAGGTCTGCTGCCACGATGTTCAGGTTGCTGGCCTTTATGGCAGAGAGGGAGGTGTCTTTTCCAGAGACATCAAAAGCACCAGAGAGGATGCCCTGTTTGAGCTGGGGCACAAAAGCCCCCACATTGAGGTTCTCGGTGGTGAGCTGGGCTGTCCAGCCCGTTGCAGCGTAAAGGGCTGTTCCCTTGATGGCTCCGGCCAGTTGCGCTTCCCAGGCTTTGCCTTTCTGGGCCACAGAAAACTGAACGGTCTGGCTGGTGAGGCTTTCTTTGACCTGACCATTTGCCTGAATTTTCAGGGCATTCCAGGGACCCTGCACTGTGGCAGTGGCCCCAACCAGCACAGGATCTTTCAGGCCCACCAGCGAAGACACATCCCACTGGGGGATGGACAGCTGGGCACTCAGGCCTTTGAAAATGTCAGGTTCGATGCTGCCTGTAAAAGCTGCATCTTTCCAGCTGCCCTCCAGGGCCAGATTGCCCTTTCCAGTGCCTTTGAGCTGGAGGGGTTCATTGGCGACTTTTCCAGCGAACTGTACCCCTCCCGTGAAACTTCCATTCCAGGCCAGTTGGCCTGTGAGCAGTCCCGTCACCTCTTCACGCTGGATGCTGATGGTATTGAATTGCAGGTCTGCATTCTGCAGGGTCAACGCATCCTGATAGGTGGCCTGCACCTTGCCTGCAATTGCACCGTGCAGCTCCACCTGAATGTCTTTCAGGTTGCGGATTTCGATGTCGGCTGTGGTGGTTTTCAGTTGCACGCCTTCATAGGCTTCGGGCAGGGTGGCATGCACTTGCAGCAGGGGATTTTGCAGTTCACCACTGGCTTCAAAAGTCAGGGGCAGCGCAATGGGATCCAGCAATTTCCCGGTGCCTTTGATGCTCAGGTCTGGGTAAATCTGCCCACTGGCCTGCACGGTGCCCTGGGTCAGGGAAGCCTGCGCAGTGCTGGCGGTCAGGATGCCTTCTTTCCACTGGAAGTCTCCATTGATGGCAATGTCCTGCACCATTCCACTGGCATGCAAAACAGCATCCTGATAAGTGTTCAACTCGGCTTGCAGGCTGACCAGACCATCAATTTTGGCCACTTTTTGCAGGTTTAAATTCTGGATGCTGGCTTTCCCTTCGCCTGTGGTCAAATCCAGATTTGCCGAAACGGTGCTGCCATCCACAGTTCCAGACAGGATGGCCTGGGTTTGCTGCTGGGTTTGCACCTTCACATCAAGGTCCTGATCGAACACCTGTCCTTTGAGGGCCAGCAGCAGGCTGTCATAGGTGCCCTGAACAGTGCCCTGCGCCTGATCAAAACGCACACTGGCATTCACATCCGGGTAAACCTGACCCCGCACCTGATAGGCTTTTTGCAACGCATCGCCTTTCAGGTCCGTTTGCACCTTCAGACCGGGCAGGATTTCAAAAGTGCCGCTGGTGGCGTATTCCTGGTACCTGGCATTTAAAGTCCCGTTTGCAGCCAGGGTTTGCACCTCAAAATTGCTCAGGTTTCCTTTGAGGGTGGCTTTGCCAGCAAGGCCTTCGGGCAGATCAGGCACCAGAGCAGCATCCACTGTGCCTTCAAAAGTCTGTTTCTGGGGGGTGATTTCTGCCTGCAGATCGACCAGGGGATGCACTGCATGCACAGCAACCTGATAGGTGTCCGGGGTCCAGAAGCCATTGCCCTGCAAGGTCAGGGACTGGTTTTGCCACTGAACACCAGAAGTCTGGGCTTTGAAGTTCAGGCGGTTGTAAGGACCAGAAACCGCAAGCTGCACCCGTCCAGGGGTGAGTTTGCTGCGGTAGGGTCCAGGAATCAGTCGGGTGACCAGTGAAAGGGGAACATCAAGCGTTCCCTCAATGTCAGGGTAGACTTTTGCTTGCCCTGTGATCAGACCGGTAAAGTCTGCATTCACTTTCTGCAAGGTGGGGGAGATGTGCACCTGTCCAGCCCCGGCATCCCTCAAAGCGTAACTCAGGGTCAGCCCCCCAGAGACCTGCCCTCCCACGTACAGCACCTCTTCATTGCCCTGGGAAAGGGTGAAGTGGCTTTGCTGGAAATCCCCTTTGGCGAAATCTCCTTTGACAGTAAAGGTCTGGGCTGGAATCTGCGCCTGATCTTCCAGCACACTGTAGCTTTGAGAAACAGTGGTGAGGGTGCCTGACAGCCCTTTCAGGTTGCCGCGCAGTTCACTGGTGAAGTAATCGCTGCCCAGGTGGATCTGGTAATCCGAGAAGTCCAGTTTGCCCTCAGCGGTTCCAGTGCCATAACTGCTGTTCAATTTCGCGGTGAAGGTGTCTCCCAGTGCGTTGACACTGACGGTGTTCCCCTGATAACTGGCTTGCAGGAGGCCGGTGATCTTGCCACTGGCATATTTGAGGTTGCCACTGGCTGCAATGTCCTGATAGACAAAGTTGCTGGCCTGAATGCGGATGTCGTCCAGCCCGGTGGCCTGAACCTGGGCACTGCCTTTTTCCGGGCTGATCACTGTGGCATTGATCCTGAATTTGTCCAGTGTGCCCTGCACAGTCCCTCTGGCCTTCAGATCCCGGTACTGTGCAGACAGCGATCCAGCGTATTTCATGGCTGGGAGGTTCAATTTTGCGCTGGCCCGGAGGGTCACATCCTGCTGCCGGAAAGCTGCATCAACGGTCAGGTTTTTCCAGGCCCCTCTGGCACTGGCCTGAATGCGGGGGCCTTGCAGGCGGGCACTGAGCTGGCCTGCCCAGTCGGGATTCCAGGTTCCAGAGAGTTGCACTGTATAAGGAGCATTCTGGTACAGCAGGGTTTCCTGTCCAGAAACCGACACTTTCAGGGTGTTCAGGTCCAGCAAATTGACCTTCAGGCCTCCCACCATGCCGGAGGCTGTGACCGCTGGCATCAGGGTTCCCTGCAGTTGAAAGGGTTTGGATTTGACCAGCAAATCGCCCTGCACAAATTCAGGTGTGTTGCCATTGGCCTGATATTTCAGGGCATCCCAAGTGCCAAACACCCTCAGGTTGCTGGTGGCATTGAGCACGCTGATGGTGCCTTTCAGATTGGGCTGAGGGTACAAATTGCCCTGTGCTGCAGCAGTGAATTGTTTGCCTTTCACATCCACCTGTCCGGTGACCTGCTCTGGGGTCACTTTTAGCAGGGCCTGAATCTGGTTGTCCTGATAAGCCCCTTTGAAGACAGCACTGCCTCTGGAATCCACCAGATCCACACTGAGGGTCCCAGAAACCGGCAAATTGAACATCTTTTGCACGGTGGCCAGGGGCAAGCTGCCTCTGGCATTGATTTTCCCATCGGTCAGGCTGACGTTCAGGGTTTGATTTTCCTGGCGCAGGGTGGCTTTGAGCGGCTGGTACTGCAGGTCAGTCAGAATGCCTCCCAGGTTCAACTGGGCTTTTTCCAGGTCTGCCGTTCCAGACACCGGAAGGCCTTTCAGGGGACCCAGCAATGTGCCACTCAGGGTGGCTTTCAGGCCACTGAGGTTTGCAGTGACATCCTGATAAATGCTGCTGACCCTGACTTTGCCCACGGGTGAGAAATCCCGTACCACCAGGTTGCCACTGACGGTCTGTTTGACTCCTCCCAGAAAGGTGTAATTCTGCACGTCCAGCTGAAAATTTTCCGGGGTTCCTCTGGCCTGTACTCTGGGAGTGTTCAGCTGGAAGTTGAGGGTGCGGGTGTTCAGGCTCAATTCGCCCCGCAGATCTTCTGCTTCAGAAGGCAGACCGCTGAGCCCCACGGTTCCCAGCAGGTTTTCCCCCACCAGGTTCCCTCTTCCGTTGATGGTCCCTATGCCCTGCAGGGGAATGCTTTTCAGGTTCCAGGTGGCCCCGGAAGGCTGGTAGGTGAGGTCCAGGTGGGGCGTGCTGAGGTCCAGCACACCTTGCTTGTAGCTGCCCTGACCATTCAGAGACAGGGGCCCTGTGAAAGCCGTGTTCAACTGGGAATTGAGCACCCGGATGTTCAACTGGTCCAGGGTGCCACTGGCCCGCACATTCAAATCCCCCTGCAGGTTCTCCTGGAAGTCATGCAAGTTGCTGTGTGCAGTGGCCTGCAGGGTCTGTTTGTCCAGGCGGTAATTTCCGGCCACATCCACCTTGAAGGCCCGTCCAGTCAGATAAACCAGCTGGTCTTCCAGGTGTGCCCTGGCCTGAATGTCTTTGCCTGCCAGGGTGGCATCTCCCAGCCAGATTTTTCCGTTGTTTTTCAGGGTGGCTTTCAGTTGCCCCGATTGATCAAAGGCATTCAGGGTTCCTGTAGCAGTCACCCGGCTGAACAGGGTTTCATCCAGCTCGTAGTGAAGGCGGGCATCGGGAATGCTGGCTTGAGGAACCTGCACGGTTCCTGTGTAGTCTGCAGAGACCTTCACCTTTTCCCAGCCAGCCACTTCAATGTGCAATTTGCCTTTGCCGTCCAGGTCTCCCAGCTTCAGGTTTTTCAACTGGGGGGTGCCATTGGCCAGCACGGTATATTGTTCGGCATTCAGGTCCACGGTGGCATGGGCCTGAATGGATCCTCCCAGACCCAGACCAGACAGATCTGCTGTGATCACATCGCCCTGGTGGTGCAGGAGGCCCTGAATCTGGGTGACATCCACCGCCTGGAATTCTGGGACTTGCACCCGACCTCCAGAAATCCGCACATCCCCCTCAAGTTTGTCTGGAGTGAAAGCATAGGTGCCCTGAATGACCCCGGATTTGATGCCAGGATAGTAATACTGCAGGATGCTGGCATCCCCGTTGAAATCCATCTTGAAGGTGGACAGGGCAGGATCAAAAGAGGCCTGGGCTGTCAGCTTGCCATACTTTGTTTTCACCAGGCTTTCCAGTTGCCGATCGGCGAGGTTTTTCACGGAAAGTTCGGCATCTGGAAAATTGAAAGGGGTACCGTTCAGGTTGACCGTGGTGTCACTGACCTGCAAAGCGTCCAGACGGGTTTGCCACACACCTTCTCCTCCAGCAGTGAATTTGCTGGGATCGATGTCAATGTGGGCATGGTTCAATGCGGCCTGAATGTGAATGGTCTTGGAGAAAATTTCGGAAAGGCCCAGGCGCACCCGTGCACTTCCTGCAGTGGCCTGAATGCCTGGCTGCTTGAAAGCCACATCCTGCAAGGTGAAATCCCACAGCCAGCCCTGGATGTTTCTGGCCTGTATGTTCGTTCCAGTGTTGCGCACATAATTCAGCACCCATCGCAGTCCAACAGGACTGACCAGCACAACCATCAGTGCTGCCAGAAGCAGCACCAGTGCCAGTGTTCCCCATGCCAGGATTTTGCGCCACATACGCTAAATATTAAACACCATTCTGAGATGAAAACCAGTGATGGATTCTCTCATGTTGCTCTCGTTCAGTAAAATCAGCAACATGAGGATCTTGAGCAAACTTTAACCTTACAGGTCACCATTGCCCTGGGCACTTCATGGCAAAATGGGCAGCGTGAAACGACTCACCTGTCTGGTCGGAGGGGACTTCAGCGGTTACCCTCAATTCCTCAAACGTTATGCCCTGGACCTCAGGCTCACCGGCTACATCGAATCCCTGCAGGACGGCAGGATTGAAGTGATCGCCGAAGGCCATGAGAAAGACCTCCAGCGCTTCCTGCACTGGATTCAGCGGGGCAATCCCGCTTCCCGGCCCCGGATTCTGGACACCCAGTGGTCCGAAAGCACCGGGTTGCAGGGATACCACCTGCACTGAAACCTGTCCTGAAATCTGCTCTGAAATCTGCTCTGAAATCTGCTCTGAAATCTGCTCTGAAGTTCATTTCGCAAGGAAATTCATCCGGGAATAGGCCAGTTTGAATCCCATGCGCACCATGTTGTGGTAAGAGGG
This sequence comes from Deinococcus roseus, assembly GCF_014646895.1. Lineage (NCBI taxonomy): Bacteria > Thermotogati > Deinococcota > Deinococci > Deinococcales > Deinococcaceae > Deinococcus > Deinococcus roseus. Next base: position 71,431 of record NZ_BMOD01000001.1, on the reverse strand, counting down.
ATTGGGTTTTTCCGGGGTTTCGGCTCCGGTTTCCACCACCACCCACTTGCAGCCCAGATCCAGGGCGTCCTGAACGCGGGTTCGCATGATCAGGCCCTGTGAGCCCTGGTTGCGAAACTCTGGCAGGGTGCACCCCAGTCCCAGCCATGCTGATTCTCCCTGGACATGCAGGGCTCCCGCACCCACCGGGGTGTCTCCTTTGAAGGTCAGGTAAGACACCCACCCTGGAATGCCCACCACATTTTGCAACCAGGGCCTCAGAAAGGCTGGCATCTGGAAGCCCAGGGTCACCACCTCTGCGAAATGGGCGGCGTGCCTGGAGTCAATGCGTTCAATGCGAAAAGGACTGCTCACTTCGGGGGCATCTCCTGCGGGGCGGTACATTTTGACCCAGCTGGTTTTGTGCTCCAGACCAGAAGCAGCAAGGCGTTCTTTCAGGTCTGCGGTCAGCAGGTTGGGAGCAACAGCCACCCCATATTTCTGCAGTTTTGCTTCCCGATAAGGGGCAAGCAGGTGTTCCCAGTCCTGTTCCCAGTTGATGCCCAGCAACCGATTGAACATGAACACATCCATTTTTGGGGCGGCGAGTCGGCACAATTGGTCGTGCCAGCTGGCCTGCAACCCGAAACTGTCAGGGGCTTGCTGGTACTGGGCTGTGAACGCTCTGGCTTCGGTGAATTCCAGCATTTCCAGGTCCATGTTTTCCTCCCAAATTTTTTGAAAACAGGCACAGAGGCGTTTCCAGAAAAACCAGCTGTGCCTGCAGAGTATTTTGCTGCTTAAATCATGTGGGGATCAGACATCCAGGGGCAGGGCGCGGGCACTGTCCAGCAATTCCATGGCGTGCTGCACGGCCACGCTGGAGGTGCTGCCGCTCAGCATGCGGGCCAGTTCAAACAGGCGGGCCTGATCGTTGAGGCGGGTGACCCGTGAAACTGTGCGACCTTCTGGGCTGGTGGCTTTTTCCACCTTGAAGTGCTGGGTGGCAAAGGCCGCAATCTGGGGCAGGTGGGTGACCACCAGAACCTGTTTGTTGCGGGCCAGACGGGAAAGCTGCTCTCCCACTTTCATGGCGGTTTCTCCACCAATTCCGGCATCCACCTCGTCGAAGACCACGGTAGGGGTGTCGCTGCCCAGCACGGTGCTGATCGCCAGCATCACCCTGGACAGTTCCCCCCCTGAAGCAATCGCTCCGATTTCCCTGAGCTGTTCTCCCATGTTGGCGCTGAACAGCAACACCACATCTTCCAGACCATTGGCTCCCAGTTCAGAAGGGCTGATTTCAAACATCAGGCGGGCATTGGGCATGCCCAGTGCCTGCACCACTGCTTCCAGCCGGACACTGAGGGTGGGGGCTGCACCCAGGCGGGCCTGGGACAGCTCCTCAGCACGTTTCTGCACCACAGCTTTGAGGGTTTCAATCTCGGCTTCCAGGCTGCTCAGGTCTGCATTCTGGGATTCCAGACCCTCCAGTTCCATGGAGATCTGCTCCCGATAGTGCAGCACATCTTGAAGGCCCGGTCCATACTTGCTTTGCAGGCGGTGCAGTTTGCCCAGACGCTCTTCCAGCAGGTGCAGGCGCTCCTCATCTGGAACACTGTTCTCTGCCAGAGAAACCAGTTCCTGTCCAATGGCGGTGAGGTTGCTGAGGGCTTCCCTCAATTCAGAGAGCAGGTTCTTGGCATCATCGCTGTACTTTGCTGGTCCCTGCAGGGATTTCATGGCTGCCCTGACGACATCCAGAGCGTTTTGCTCACTGCTGGAGAGGATTTCTGCTGCAGTGCTGGCCCCACTGGAGATTTGCTCCATGTTGCTGAGCAATGTGACTTCTTCTTGCAGGGTGAGGTCTTCCCCCACATTGAATTTGACTTCATCAATTTCCTGCAGCTGGTAGGAAAGCAAATCCAGCTGACGGTTGCGTTCCAGTTCGGATTGCTTGAGGGCATTCAGGCGGTTCTGGGCGGTGGTAAAAGCCTGATAAGCACTTCTGAAACCTTCCACCACCTGGGCAGAGAGGGCTCGGTCCAGAAAGGAATGGTGTTTCTTGATGCCCAGCAACTCCTGGGAGGCATGCTGACCGTGTACAGTCACCCGTGGAGAGGTGAACTCGGCCAGTTCTTTCACCGTGACCACTTCACCATCAATGCGGGCGGTGGACCGTCCTGCTGTGGAGACCCTGCGGCTGGCAGACTGGTCTTTCCACCAGGAGGTCACCAGCAGGCTGTCTTCGCCACTGCGCACCAGATCCGCACTGCCTCTGGCCCCCAGCAGCAGTTCCAGCGCATCCACAATCAGGCTCTTTCCTGCTCCGGTTTCCCCGGAGAACACATTCAGGCCCTCACTCAATTCCAGGTCGAGTGCGTCGGCAATGGCCAGGTTCCGCACTTCAAGGTTGTTGATCATGCCTACATTATAGGCTGCTGTTTCTGCATTGCCAGAGGCAGGGCAACCGGATCGCCTGTCCTGTCAGACTGGTTTTCGGGCTTGCTGGTGGTGAAACAGATGCTGCAGCCTTTCGGAAAGACACAATTGGCTTTTGATTTCCCCATTGAAAATATCGAAAATTGGATGCAACTTCTGGTTTTGCGCAGGGAAGACTGCAAGGAAAAGAGACCAGAAGTTTTTCTGGTAAAGAAAATCCTGATGCTGATTGTTTTGAGAACCTGGGAAAAACCTGAAAGATTGTGCCATAGGGAAAGCTTTTGAAAGGGAATTGTCTTGACATTGCACAAGAGGTGGGGTAAAAATTGAAACAAGCAAAAGAACAGAAAGGCAAGGTCATGGCCACCCGAGACGACATCATCCTGTCCCGCATTGAACAATCCGGCAAAGTCACCGTAGAAGAACTCGCTGAACTGCTCGGGGTGTCCACTGTGACCATACGCAGCGACCTCACCCGGCTCAGTGAAGCGGGCTTGATTCACCGCACCAGGGGCGGGGCCACCAAACCCATCCTGCAAAAAGTGGAGCGCCCCCTCGAAGAAACCCGCAAAATCCTGGAGGCAGAGAAACAACGCATTGCCAAAAAAGCAGCATCGCTGGTTCAGGATGGGGACACCATTTTCATTGATGTGGGATCCACCTGCACTGCCCTGGCCCGTGCCCTCCCCAACACCCTGCAGCATGTCACCATTGTCACCAACGGTCTGAACATTGCCCTGGAACTGGAAACCCGCCAGTCTTTCACCATTGTGGTCACCGGGGGAACCGTGCGCAAATTGCAGCATTCTCTGGTGCAGCCTTTTGGCATGGAAATCATTCGCAACTTCCGTTTTGACAAAGCGTTCATTGGCTGCAATGGGGTCAGTGCCAATTTTGGGGTCAGCAACAAAAACCTGCCTGAGGCTGAAATCAAAAGAAGTGTTTGCCAGAATGCCCATGAAGTTTATGTGCTGGCAGACCACGAAAAAATCAGAATTGAATCCACCGCGCTGGTGGCTCCACTTTCGGGAATCACCGCCCTGATCACGGACCACCGGGTCAAGAAGGGCGATTTGCAGGACCTCGAACAGACAGGGCTGCGGGTGATCGTGGTGTGAACCCACAGTTGTGGGATGAATTTTGCTGCAGGGTGGTTGCAAACAGGACTTGAAAAGGGTCAAGATCCAGACATGACCCAGAATTCGGCCCATGCATCCCATTTGATCCTGGGGGTTTGCGATTACCCCGAACATGTCCCACCAGACCGCTGGGAACATTATGCAAAACAGCAAAAAGCCCTGGGTCTGACCCATGTCCGACTGGCCGAGTTTGCCTGGAGCCGTCTGGAACCTGAGCCGGGAGCCTTCCAGTGGCAGTGGCTGGACCAGGTCATCGATATTCTGCATCAGGAAGACATGCAGGTGGTGTTGTGTACCCCTACAGCTGCCCCTCCGGCATGGCTGGTGCATGCCCATCCTGAAATTCTGGCGGTGGATGCCCAGGGAAGAACCCGAACATTTGGATCAAGAAGACATTACGATTTTGCTTCTTCTGTGTACCGGGAGCACTCGAGGCGCATCACCACAGCAATGGCCCGCCGGTATGGGCGGCATCCAGCGGTGGCAGGCTGGCAGACGGACAACGAATTTGGCTGTCACGACACCACCCGCAGTTATGGGCCAGCAAGCGCAGCTGCTTTTCGGGCATGGCTGCAGCAGAAATACAGTTCGCTGGAAAACCTCAATGCAGCCTGGGGGAATGTGTTCTGGAGCCAGGAGTACACTGCATGGGAGCAGATTCAGCTTCCTAACCTGACCGTCACCGATCCCAATCCCAGCCAGGTGCTGGACCATGCCCGTTTTGCCTCGGACATGGTGAAAGAATTTCAGGAAGAACAGGTCAGGATTCTTCGTGAATGCTCTCCTGGCCGTTTCGTGACCCACAATTTCATGGGTTTCTTTGCGGATTTTGATTCTCACGCTGTGGCTGCATGTCTGGATTTCGCATCCTGGGACGCTTACCCCACAGGTTTGCTGGAAACCTGCAGCTTTCTGGCAGAAGACCTCAAGCACAAATATGCCAGAACAGGTCACCCGGACTTGATCAGCTTCAACCATGACCTGTACCGCTGCTTGAAAAACAACAAACAGGGTTTCTGGGTGATGGAACAACAATGTGGACAGGTGAACTGGGCCCCCCACAACCCCTTGCCTGCAGATGGTGCCGTGCAACTGTGGACAGCCCAGGCCTGGGCACACGGGGCAGACGGTGTCTCGTATTTTCGCTGGAGGGCCGCCACCATGGCCCAGGAGGTTCTGCATTCGGGGTTGCTGAGACACGATGAAACCCCAGACAGAGGGCACCTGGAAATTCAGCAGTTGCAACCCAGAGATTTTGTTCCTGGAGAGGTTCCAGCGCAGGTGGCCTTGTTGCATGATGCTGAATCCCTGTGGCTTTTTGACCAGCAACGACACAACCAGCACCTGACCTACTGGCAACAGGTGATGCTGTATTACTCCACTTTGCGCAGTCTTGGAGTGGATGTGGATGTGGTTCAGCCTGGAGCGGATCTGTCTGCTTATCAGGTGGTGGTGGCCCCTGCCCTCACCCTGATGTCAGAAGCTCACGCTGCAAATTTGAAAAAGGCCAGTGAACACGCTCAGCTGGTGTTTGGTCCCCGAACCGCATTCTTCACCGAAACCGGGCAGGCTTTTGACAAGGGACAGCCAGGATCCCTTTCTGAACTGCTGGGGGGCAGGTTGAAGAATTTTGATTCCATGCGCCCCACCCTCAAGGAAATGCTGGGAGGTTATGAGGTGACCCTCTGGGCAGAATCTTACCGGTTGCAGGATGCACAGGCGTTGCATGTGTATGAATCAGGTCCCCTTGCTGGAGAATGCGCTGTGATGCAAAAAGGCAATGTGTTGACCATTGGTGCCCACAGTCCGGGTCTGGTGCATGATTTGCTGCGTGAAGTGGCGTTGCAGGCAGGTGTCTCTGTGCTGGATGTTCCAGAAGGCATTCGGGTGTCCAGAAGGGCAGGGAAGATGCTGGTGCAAAACTTTAATGCTTACGGCGTGGACTTTCTGGGGACGAGGGTGCCAGCAGTCAATTTTGAAGTGTTTGAAGACACCTGAACCCAGGGCATCCAGCAAAAAATTAGGAGAGAGGAAATTTCCTCTCTCTATGGCATGCATGATGGCTGTTTCAGGGTGCTTTGGTGATGATCAACTGAACTTCATTGATGGTGTAGACCCGGTTTCCGTCCTGGTGCTTGACTTCGTACTCAAAATGGGTGGCGGTGGCTGCAATGCCCGTGATGGTGAGACCGGGCAGCAAACATTGCTGGGTGCCGTAGGTGGAAACATCTGCTGTTAGGGCTGATGGTGCTGGATAACCTGGAGCACTGATGTTGTTGATCCAGTAAATGTTGGCCGCTTTTGCAAGCGAAGAGGCACAGGTCTGTGCGGCCAAGTTGTATCCTCTGGTTTTTGAGGCAACAATTGCAGGGATCATGACAGCGGCAAGTATTCCGACAATGGCAATGACAATCAGCAACTCCACCAGGGTAAAACCAGCATTTCTGGCCTTGGTTCTGTGGGTCATACTGCTCCTTGCCGAGATAAAAAAAATGCAGGGAGATGTTCCCTGCATTTTTTTTAAGCTGGATTACTTCTTGGCTTCCTGGGTAACAGAAGCACCACCGGTGGTGGTAACAACCACGTTGTAGGCGGCAGGGGTGGTGGCAGTGGCAGCAACTTGAGTGCAAACCACAGAGTTGATGGGGTTGGGAGCATTCACAGTGGCGGTTTCAGCACCGGAAGTCACAGTCACAGTATCGGTGGCATTGTCAAAGGCGCAGACGCCATCAGAGCCAGTGGAAGTGGCATTGTTGGTTTCCACAGCAGCAAGGCTGTTCAGAACGTTGCGGGCCACGGTTTTGGCAGCAGCTTCTTCAGACTTCTTCTTGGCGTTGAGCAGGTTGGGGATCAGCACGGCGGCGAGAATACCGATGATGGCGATCACGATGAGCAGCTCGATGAGGGTGAAACCGGCGTTGGCTTGACCTTTACGCATGTAAAGCTCCTTTTGTTCTCCCAGATCACACATGTATAAAGACTGGGGAACAGATGAATTGCTGCTAAGGGGTATGAGAATTTCCTTAACGCTTCCCAGTATATACCCAAAATCTTTCAGAAATCTTACAAAATTTCCCCTTTTGGGAGTCAGAGTCTTTCATCGATTTGTTACCAGGAAGTAACAAATCTCGTGGTTCAGGGTTTTTTGTGAGAATGTACAGCCAGTGGCCTTCATAAAGTCTGGAGCGCAGAATTTCCCTTCTCGCCTCTGGCCTTTCAGTGCTGTGGTGCAGGCTTTCGCTCAGGGATTTCCAGAAAGGTCTATAGTAGAAACACCTGAAGTCGTGATAACCTAGACAAAATTAGACTTGGTCTATAAATGGAGGTTGAAGGTGCTCCCACTCTTGCACCAGGTGCTGTTCGCCATCTTTGGAATCCTGGCTGTTGCTGTGAGTTTGAAAGGCTTCAGACAGGTGTATGCAAACATCCGCTCCGGCAGCGATGCTGTGGAACTGCGTTTCAATGAACCCATCAAACGCCTGATCTACGCCCTTGCCACCACCCTCAGCCAGTCCAGGGTGTTCAGAAAACGCCCGCTGGTCAGCTTTTTTCACAGCCTGATCATGTACGGCTTCACCTTTTACCTGCTGGTGAACCTGATCGATGGTCTGGAAGGGTATTTTCACCTGAGCATTTCATCTGAGAGGCCTCTGGGAGCCATTTACAACCTGCTGGCAGATCTGCTGAGCCTGGGTGTCTTGCTCGGGGTGATCAGCCTTTCCATCCGGCGTTTCTCGGCCAGAGGCAAGAAGGTGTTTTCCTGGAATGAACGCACACTGCTGCATCCAAAAGTTCAGGAACGCTACATCCCCAGAGACAGCCTGATCGTCAGCAGTTTCATTCTGTTTCATGTGGGATCTCGCATTCTGGGACAGGGTTTCAAACTCATCCATGACAGTGAGAACGGACAGTACAGGGATGCTTTTCAACCGCTGGCCTCCAGTGTGGCAGGTTTGCTGCACAACCTGGGTGTGACCCCTGAAAGTGCCCTCTCAGGGTTTGCCTTCGGATACTGGGGAGCACTGGGCAGCATCCTGATTTTCCTCAGCTATTTTCCTTACTCCAAGCACATCCACCTGTTCATGGCCCCCCTCAAATACGCAGTCAAACGCTTTGAGAATTCTGGAACCCTGCCCTTGCAGCAGGTGGACCTGGAAGCCGAAGAGCTGAAAATGGGAGCAAAACAGCTGTCGGATCTGGAATGGCCCAGATTGCTGGACGCCTACGCCTGCATCCAGTGCAACCGTTGCCAGGATGTCTGTCCTGGCACCCAGACCGGAAAAGCCCTCAGTCCAGCGGCCCTGGAAATCAACAAACGCATGGCTTTCAATGCTGGAGACCAGGACCTGGTCTTGCTGGAAATGGCCATCTCGCCAGAAGCGGTCTGGGCCTGCACCACCTGCGGAGCCTGCATGGACGTGTGCCCGGTGCAAAACGAACAGATGCTGGACATCATCGACATCCGGCGGCACCAGGTGCTGGTGGAGGGGGATTTCCCGCAAGAACTCAACATGGCGTTCCGGGGCATGGAACGGGCCGGAAACCCCTGGGGCATCTCGCAGGACAAACGCATGGACTGGGCGCAGGGCCTCTCTGTCCCCACCATTGATCAGAACCCCAATCCAGACGTGCTTTACTGGGTGGGTTGTGCTGCAGCCTACGATCCCGGAGCCCAGAAAGTGGCCCGCAGTTTCGTGCAACTGCTGGAACGTGCCAAAGTCAATTTTGCCGTACTGGGCAAAAAAGAAACCTGTACCGGAGACAGTGCCAGACGCGCAGGCAACGAACTGCTGTTCCAGCAACTGGCAGAACGCAACATCTCCAACCTTGATGCTGCCAATGCAAAACTGATTGTGGCCACCTGCCCCCACTGCATGAACACCCTGCGCAACGAATACCCACAACTGGGTGGAAATTATCAGGTGATGCACCACACCGAATACCTGGAACTGCTGCTGAACGACCAGAGGTTGCAGCCCACAGCAACAGCAGGAGAAGTCACCTTCCATGACCCCTGTTATCTGGGCCGTCACAATGGTGTGTACGATGCTCCCAGAGATGTGCTGAAAAGCATGGGCACCGCTGTGCTGGAACTTGAACGCACCCGCGAGAAAAGTTTTTGCTGTGGAGCTGGTGGAGCCCAGTTCTGGAAAGAGGAAGAAGAAGGGGAAATGCGGGTCAGTGAAGCCCGCTTCAAAGAAATCCAGCGCAGGCTGGACCAGTCCAAAGAAGGAAAAACCGTGGCCGTTGGGTGTCCTTTCTGCAAAAGCATGCTGAATTCCAGCCCCAGCAAGGCAGAAAGCACCATCGAAGTCAAAGACGTGGCGGAACTGCTGCTGGAACGGGTGGCAGGCAAGCCCCAGCAACAGCAGCAACAGCAGCAACAAGAACAACCTGTTGCAACCCAGAACAGGGTTGCAACAGTGGATGACCAGAGTGCTGTTCAGTCAGAGCCTGTGCAGACCCAGGAAACCCCTGTGTCCCTTCGGGATGCTGAACAATCCCAGCAGGGCGAAATCCCTGCAACTCCCAGAAAGAAATGGGGGGCCAAAGCAGAAGTGCTAACGCCTGAAACAGCACCTGAGACAGCACCTGAAATTGCGCAAAACACACAACCGACCTCTGGTCAGGACAGCAATGAAACCCCTGCAGCACAAGCTGCTCCTGCACGCAAGAAATGGGGGGCCAAATCATCGGAAGCTGCCACTGAAACACCATCAACTCCTCCAGCACAGGAGCAAGAAAACCGGCTTCAAGATCAGATTCAAGAATCATCTGCTGAAGCGGGAACTCCCAGAAAGAAATGGGGAGCAAAAACCCAGACAGATGTTGGGCCTTCAGAAGCTGCGCCTTCAGAGCCAGAAGCACAAAGAGAGGTTTTGTCCCCTCAGCCTGCAGAAAACGCTCCGGTTGCCCGGAAGAAATGGGGAGGCAAACCAGAAGGCACCCAGCCAGAAACCCCTGTTGACTCTGTTGACTCTGCTGGCTCTGTAGAGAGAGAAGGCTCAGAGCCTCAGGGACAGACCGCTTCTTTGCCTGGATCAGAGACAGCAGAATCACCTGTTGAAGCTCCCCGCAAGAAATGGGGGGGCAGGCAAAAAGCAGAAGTTCAGGAGGGTCAGGGCAATGAAACTGCAAATCCTGTTCAACTCGATGTGGCAGAAACTGCCCAAGCTGTGGATCAGGTTGCTGGCCCATCAGGCCCGCCAGTTGTGGAAGCTTCAGAAACAGGCAGAAAAAAATGGTCAGGGAAACCCAAAGCCTCCAGACCAGAGGCAGACACCCAACCTGATGCCATTTCGCCTGATTTGATTGTTCAGCAGCCCATTGAGACCAGCCAGGAAGGTCAGGCTCTTGCAGAAGGTCTGAAAGACACGGGAGACCTGGGCCCGCATGAATCTCAGGCAGCGCCAGAAACTGCACCAGAAGGACGCAAGAAGTGGAAACCCAGAAAAGATCAGGGTTGACCTGAATTCAACAAATAAAGCAGAGGGAGACACCAGATGTCTCCCTCTGCTTGTGCCTTTTTCTTTCCCTGAATTCAGGGTTTCATTCAGAAGGGACTCTCGTTGAGGTTTGCCTGGGCAATCAGGTTGCCGTTCTGATCCAGCACTTGCAGGTCACTGAATTTGCCAGCTGCAGAGAAGAGACCCCATGGGCTGGTGAGTGCCTGGGTCAGGATGCTGTCTGGCTTGGGTGAGGACACCGTGACATGCACGATCAGGGTGGTGCCTTTGGATTCCATGCTGTTCACCTTGAAGCCGTAGCCTCCGGTGCTGCGCTGGCCCAGGAACAGGAACACAGCAGTGGACGTGTTGAAATCAATGTCTGGAGCAGCGGGGGTGGGCAGAATCAGGGCGTTGGCTTTTTGCCAGATGGACTGGAACAGGCTTTCCCTGGACACCAGGGCGGCTCCAAAGTTCTGACTGCGGTAAGTGCTGTTGCCAGCGTACTGGATCTGCGTGTACTTCACAGGACCTCCTGCACGACGGATTTCCTGAGGAAGTCCTTTTTGCAAGTAAAGGGCAGTGGTTCGGTAATTGGCAGGGGTGGGATCCACGTTGAGAGGAGCATCTGGAGCGTCTTTCAGCACACCGACCACCACGGGTGCATCCTGACCCAGCACGTTTTGAAGTGCATTTGCTTCAGCGTCGGTCAACTGGCCCACATCACGCAGGCCTGTCTCTTTGAAGGTGGCTTTTGCTTCACCTGCAAATCCTGCTTTGACGCTGCCAGAGAGGCGGTACCAGTTGTTGTTCTGCAGCAGGAACACCCCCAGCAGATCCCTGGAGGTGCGGATGTAGTAGTTGTCTCCGGCAGGATTGAAAGTCACCGAGAAGTCTTTGGTGATGGTGGTGGTCTTGGTGAGCAGGCTGCTCTGGCCGTTGACGGCCAGGGTTCCGGGCAGGGCAAAGCTGTCTTTGACGGTCTGGGTTTTCAGTTCGTAGCCCAGACCATTGATTTTCAGGGGTTTGGATTGGGGTTCGGTCTGGGTGTCATAGAACCAAGTGACCCGGTCATTGGAGTCTCCATAAAAGAGCACATCGTGGATTTCGAAAGTGGGGCTTCCCTGCATGGCCGTGCATCCCATGAGGAAGAGGCTGATGGTGGCGAGTCTGCTTTTCATGAGACCATCGTACTGTGAAGCGTCTGGACTTGCTTTAAGTTGCGCTTAATGCAAACTTGGTCTTCAGTTAACATTCAGTTTGATTTCAACTGCACGGTGGTCTGATCCTCTTTCGGGAAGCACCTGGTGTTGCAACAGGCACAGGCCTGTGTTGTACCACACCTGGTCTTTGCGCTCCACAGGCATGAAGGTGGGGTAGGTGTAGCCAAAACCCAGTCCCATGGCCTCCTGAAAGTGCTTGCGGAGGGGCTTGACCCACAGGCCGTGGGGAACAGCATTGAAATTTCCAACCAGGATGGTGTTGCTGGCGAGAGCATGAGACAGAATTCCCTGCAAGGTTTGCTGGTGTCGGTGGGCATCTTCTTGCAGGGTCAGGGGTTGCCGGACTTCCGGCAGGTGCACATTGATGATCCGCACCTTTTTGTTCTGGATGCGCATGTCGGTGATCAAAGCCCCCAAAACCCCCTGACTGTGCAGAATGGGGTGTTTGCTCAGGGTGATGAGGCCTCCCTGACTGGTCACCTGCCAGCCCGATTTTTTCAAAGCCGTCACATAACTGGAGGTGGCAGGCCCGGTGTCCTGCAAGGCCACCACTTCTGGATGGTGCACATTGAGGATTTCCTGCAGCACAAAAACCGAGACACTGCCGCGCTGGGTGCTGTAGCTCAGCAGGTCAAAACCTTTTCCAGCACAATCCTGTGGCTGGGGAATGTGCAGGTTCATCAGGAACACCAGCACCAGAATCAGGGTGAGGGCCTGCACATCCAGGGCAGCCCAGTTTTTTTTGCGGAAAGCGGGATACATCAGCAAAAACAGCGGAATCAACCAGAAGAAGTGGGGAGAATAGGTGAGGGCTGCCACAGCTGCAGTGTTTGAAGGGTTGTGTTCTTCCAGCCCCCAGATTCCAATGACCAGCAACAGATAAAAAAAGGACCATACCGTCAGACGCACACCTTCCATTATACGGAATTTCATTCCTTGCAGAATAGATCTGGATCAGTCTGATGTGCCTGAAATTGAAGGCTGTGTGGATTCAGGAGGTTTTGAACAGCAAACGCATCCCTTTCCTGACGGCTTGCAAGGTGGCCTTGCTGGTGACCCTGGCCTGCTCCGTGTGGTCCAGCAGCATTTCGCTCAGTTGAGCATCCTGATGTTGCAATTCCTGCCGGACTTCCCGGATGGGGGCCAGATGCTGGTTCACACAGAAAGCCAATTCCTGCTTGCACTGCACGCATCCCCGACTTCCGGTGCTGCACTCCTGATACACCGTGCCCAGGTGTTCTGGCTGAAAGAGCCTGTGGTAGGTGTACACGGTGCACACTTCGGGTCTGCCTGGATCGTTCTTGCGGGCTTTCTGGGGATCGGTGATGGCCTGCATGATTTTCTGGCGGGTGTCTGCTTCAGGGTCTGCCAGATGGATGGCATTTCCCAGGCTTTTGCCCATTTTCTGCTGACCATCCAGACCCCGAATGCGAGGATGTTCTGCCAGCAAAGCCCGGGGTTCACGCAGAACCTCACCGTAATACCGGTTGAAAGAGCGGACCAGTTCACGGGTCTGCTCGATGATGGGCAACTGGTCTTCCCCCACCGGGACCACCTCGGCCTGAAATGCAGTGATGTCTGCAGCCTGGCTGATGGGGTAGCCCAGAAAGCCATACGTCACCGATTCTCCAAACAGAGCCTGTTTCTGACGGATTTCGTGTCGAACGGTGGGGTTTTGCTGCAAACGCCCCAATGTTACCAGATTGGAGAAAAACACCGTCAATTCTGCAATTTCGGGCACCTGGGATTGCAGCACAAAAGTGCATTTCTCTGGAGAAAGCCCCACAGCAAGATTGTCTTTCAGAACTTCCAGCACATTTTCAGAGACTTTTTCGGGATGGTGAAAGTGGTCGGTGAGGGCCTGCACGTCGGCAATCAGAATGAAGCTGTGGTGGGTGTTTTGCAATGTGACCCTGGACTGCAAAGAGCCAAAGTAGTGTCCCAGATGCAGGCGGCCTGTGGGGCGGTCTCCGGTCAGAAGATGGGGTGCATTCATGGTGGGTCCTTTCGGTGTGGCCTGTGAGGCACAAAAAAAGCCGCCCGGTGTCCCGAGCGGCTTGCGATCCAGCCGTATTCATGGTGTCAACAGGGCAAGATCAGTCTCGGGAGTCTCCGGGGCCGCGCCAGTTGAAAGCAGGAATGAAAGCAAAGTCTGGATGCATTTCAGAGGATTGTAGAACCTGGCATGAGGCCGCCTCATGCGGCTTTTGGCTTACTGCAAATGGCCTGCCCCATGTTAGATTGACTGCATGTCCACTGCCACTGCCGTTTTTCCCTCTGTGCTGACCGATCTAGGAATTCAATGGTCCGCTCTGGAGCCCCGTTACCAGGCGTTGCAAGAGCGCCCCCTGACCCCTGAAAATGCCACCCAGTTTCTGCTGGACTGGAGCGACTTGCAGCGGGAAGCCAATGAAGCCTTCACCATCCTGTACATCCGGGCAGACCTGAACACGGCAGATGCCCACAGCCGCGAAGCCTACTTGCAGTGCATCCGGGATCTTGCGCCCAGGGTGCAAAGCGCCGATGCTGCCCTGAAAACCCGGATCGTGCAACTCGAAGGCTACGAACCCCCGGAAGATGCCCGCTTGATTCTCAAGCGCTTTCAAACTGAACAGCAGATTTTTCGAGAGGAAAACCTGCCCCTGTTCACGGAACTGGCAGAACTGAGCCAGCAGTACAGCCAGCTCACCGGAAGCATGCTGGTGGATTTCCAGGGAGAACAACTCACAGTTTCCAGGGTGGAACAACTGCTGCTTTCTCCAGACCGCCAGGAACGTGAAGGCGTCTGGAAAGCCTGGCAAAAGGCCCGATTGAGCATTGCTGCAAAGCTGGACGGGGTGTTTTTGAAGCAACTCAGATTGCGCCAGCAGCTTGCCCACAATGCAGGCTTCTCCCATTTTCAGGCTTACCAGTGGAAAAACCTGCATCGGTACGACTACACCCCGCAAGATTGCCTGCAATTTCATCAATCCATTGAACAGGAAGTGGTGCCCCTGGCCCGAAAACTGCTGGAAAAGCACCGCCAGGGTCTTGGGGTGGCAGAACTGAAACCCTGGGATTTTTACTGGCGTTCCCAGCTGGATTCCCAGAACCGCCCTGCCCTGCAGCCCTTCAAAACTGTGGAAGAACTGCAATCCAAAGCCGAACAGGTGTTCACCAGCCTCAGTCCAGAACTGGGGAGGCAGTTTGCCCAGTTCCGCCAGCAAGGGGCCATGGATCTGGGCTCCCGTGAGAACAAAATGGGCCACGCCTACTGTGCGCCACTGACCCGACAAAAGTTGCCTTTTGTGCTGCAGAACGTGGTGGGCATGAGCAACGATGTGACCGTCACCCTGCATGAATTCGGTCATGCGTTTCACGCTTACACCAGCATGAAACACCAGCGGTTTTTTTGGAACACATTGTCCGCCACCGAGTTTGTGGAGGTGCCCTCTCAGGGCATGGAGTGCCTGGCTTTGCCTCATTTGCAGGCTTTTTACACCCCAGAAGAAATCCAGCGGATCACCGAAGCGCAGATTTCACGGGTGGTGCATGTCCTGCCCTGGATTGCTTTCATGGATGCTTTTCAGGACTGGATTTACACGCAAGATGCTTCAGACATCACTGTGGAAAAGCTGGACCAGAAATGCCGGGAATTGCTGGGCAGGTTCCAGCCTGAACCCAGCTGGGCAGGGTTCGAGCAGGAGTTGGGCAAGGTCTGGCAGTACTACCACATGTTCAACACCCCCCTGTACTACATCGAATATGCCTTCAGCTGGGTGGGTGCCCTCACCCTGTGGAAACACTCGCTGCAGGACCCCCAGAAAACCCTGCAGAGTTACCTTTCGGCCATTCAGCTGGGAGATTCCTGTTCGGTTCCCGAGCTGTATGAAGCAGCAGGCCTTCAATTTGTTTTTGACCGCCAGACGGTGCATGGCCTGATGGATTTCCTGCGGTCCCAGCTGTCAGATCCGGTTTGATTGGACCTGATTGCAAACGGATTGGAAGCTACACAAGCCAAAAAAGCCAGAACATTTTCTCTGGCTTTTTTATGGCTTCATCGTGTGTTCTGATGTTTCAGCGCAGTCGTTTGGTGGATTCCCGGATCACCAGTTGCAGTTCCGGGGATTCCAGATGAACTTCATCCCCATCAATCAGTTGCAGCAAGGCCCCTGCAGCCTGTTTTCCCAGTTCATGCATGGGCTGTTTGACCGTGGTGAGTGGAGGAGAGAAATATTCTGAGGTTTTGGCATCATCAAAACCCACCAGGGAAACTTCTTCAGGAACCCGGATGCCCCGGCGATACAGAGCGAGTCTGGCCCCATAAGCCATCTGGTCGTTGGCTGCAAAGATCGCCGTGAACATGGTGCGGGATTCCAGCAAAGTGGCCACCGCAATCAGGCCAGCAGATTCATGGTAATCTCCCTCCACAATCAGGCCTGGTGTGACTTCCAGACGGGCAGCTTCCAGTGCATCTTTGTAGCCGTGCAAACGCTCGATGGCATCCGGGTGGTCTCTGGGTCCAGCAATGTGGGCAATGCGGGTGTGTCCCAGCTCGAAGAGGAATTCCATCAGTTTGCGGGTGGCTGAATAGTTGTCCAGCATCAGGCTGCGGTGTTCCAGGTTGGGAATCTTGCGCCCAATGGCAATGATCGGAATGTTTTCTGCAAGGCGGTTCAGGGTGTCTTCTGCCAGACTGCCCCCCATGATGATCAGGCCATCTACCCGACCCATCAGGCGCTGCACAGCGGTTTCTTCGTCTCTGGGATGCCAGTGCCCGTCTACGAACACCGGAACGTAATCGGTGCCCTGCAGGGCTTCTTGCACCCCCAGCAGGGCATCGTTGTAAAAAGGACTGGAGATGTCCTGGGTCAGCACTCCGATGGACATGGTGAGGCCCCGAACCAGACCCTTGGCAATGATGTTGGGCTGGTAATTCAGTTTGCGAATGGCTTCTTCAACGGCGTGACGTTTGCGCATGCTGACATTGGCAGTGCCGCTCAGGATGCGTGAGACGGTGCTGGGAGAGACTCCTGCTTCCTGTGCTACTTCAACCAAGGTGACCATTCTTTTCATGCTGTGTCCTGGGAACCTGCGCATGGGACCCCGCAGGTGAAATCGTTTGCCCATTATCCAACAGCCTGAAAGCGTTTGTCAATGAAATCCCAAAAGCCTGCAGAGCGAAATCCCTGCACTAGGGCAATGAAAATCATTTTCATGCCTGGACATTCTCCTTCCGGGAATCACCAACATCTCATGAATGAATCCGTCAAAACCTGTGCAGGAAGGCATGAAGAAGTGCGAAAAAAACAGGGAAAACCTGCACCATGCACCATTCAGACTGGATGGTGCTCAGGTCATCTAACTGAACCTGAGGCCAAAGTCAAGCGAATCTGTCACACTGAAAAGACTCCTGATGGGAGAACCCATGTCCACCCAGCAAAGCCTCCTGACCCGCCTGAAGCACCACAATTACAGCTTTCTGCTGCCAGCCGCCATTCTGCTGACAGTGCATCACCTGTTTTACATCAAAGATCCAGCAGAACAGCTGGTGGTGACCCTGGCCCTGGGCATGATGCTGCTTTCCCTGGGCCTGTACCTGAAAAACCGTGAGGCCTACCTGGGTGTGCTGGACTGGATTTCCACCTGGGGACAACTGGGGATGGTGGCCATCACCCTGAACTTTGTGTGGCTCTCTCCACAGGTGAAACCCGACAGCGGACTGTACCTGCTGCCTGCCTGGGGCATCGTGATGGTGTGGCACTGGACCGTGGTGTACAACGCCCGTCCTTTGCTTTCTTTGCTGATCAGCTTTGCTTACTTTCTGGGCACCGTGACCCTGTTCTGGATCCTCAACCAGCATGGCTTTCAGAACCTCAAAGCCCTGGATGTGGCGATTCAGGGGGCCATGGCCATCATCATCTGCCGGGCCATTCACAACGTGTACGGTCAGATGCAGGAAGAAAGCCGCAAGAGGCGGGATGCAGAAAAACTGGCGGTGATTGATCCCCTCACCCGCCTTCCCAACCGCCGGGCCTTTCAGCAGGAACTGGAGCAGGCCGTGGAACACCAGCATTCCACGCACCTGGTGGTGTTTGACATCGACCATTTCAAGCGCATCAATGACCGGCAGGGGCACGACGTGGGAGACCTGATCCTGCAAAAAATCGCTGAACTGGCCCAGCAGGCTTTTCAGCAAGGACGGACATTTCGCTGGGGAGGAGAAGAATTCTGCGTGATTCTGGAAGACATCAGCCCAGAAGACACCTCCCGGTTGTGTGAAAAATTCAGGACCAGCGTGGAAGGCCATGAGTTCATCAATGAATTGCGCATCACGGTCAGCCTGGGGGTCACAAGGGTTCAACCCTGGGACAATGCCGAAAGTGCGTTCAGGCGGGCCGATGGTGCCCTGCTGAACGTCAAAGGCAACGGAAGAAACCACACCCGCATGGTCTGAAGGGAGCTGAGGTGGCTTCATGCAAGTTCACACGATTTGGATATAATCGAAAAGATCTTGATGAATAAAAACCCCCTTCAAAAGCTGTCCCTTCTGGGTTGCATGTTGCTGGCAGGCTGCAATTGCCTGGTGGTCCCGCCAGACGGGCAGGGAAAAGTCACCCTCAATCTGGTGCTTCCTGCAGGCATCACCTCCCAGGGTCAGACGGCTGCCGTCATTCCTGGCGAATACATTGTCACCTTTGAAAGTTCAGCTGCCCTGCGCAAACTGCGCTCTACAGCAGTGGTTTCCAGCTCCGAAAGCACCACGCAGGCCCTGATGCGGGCAAAAAGCATGACAGAACTGCAAGCCCTGCCTGGGGTGTTGAGGGTTCAGCCCAATTACCGCTATGAAAAATTGGCCGTTCCAGACGATCCTTACTGGCAGAACCCTTTTGTGCCTTCCAATCCTCAAAGTGCCCAGTGGTACCTGGACCAGATTGGGGCCACCGGAGCCTGGAACGACACAGGCACCACCACCACCACCAGAGTGGCTGTGCTGGACGATGGATACACCCACCATGAAGACCTGAGCCTGAGCAGCCTGGATTTGCAGCCCATTGGATGCAACACCGACACTGGAGAACATTGCCTGAATCCAGCCCTGCAGAACGATGACCCCTATTATCAAGAACCTTTCGGGACATCCCATGGAATGTCCCTGGTGGGTCTCATTGCGGCCACCACCAACAACACCACCGGGGTGGCCTCTCTGAATTTCAATGGCAACAAGCAAAGCCCCATCAAGGTGATTCCCATCGGAATTTACACCCCTGAAGGGGGTTCCAGCACCGACATCATTGCCAAAGGCATCCGCACGGCCATTGCAAAAGGGGCCAAAGTGATCAACCTCAGCCTGTGCATCAGCAGTGGTGGAGTGTGCTCCAGCATCGTGTCTGATCCGGTGCTGGACCAGGTGCTCAAAGAAGCCCATGATGCTGGAGTGGTGGTTACGGTGTCTGCGGGAAACAACGGCAAAAATTTTGTGGCCTACCCAGCCAACAGTGTCCATGTGCTCAGTGTGGGAGCCACCGATGTGAACCAGCAAAAAAGCTCGTTCTCCCATTATGGTGGGCACCTGCGTCTGGTCGCTCCCGGCGAAGACCTGCTGATGCTGATGGGCAGCTTCGACGAGGCACGTTCTTTGCAGACCACCTACCACCAGAGCTCGGGCACCAGTTTCAGTTCACCTCTGGCAGCTGCAGCGGCAGGTTTGTTGTTCAGCAAACGACCTGATGCCACCTGGAACCAGGTGGTGGGAGCGCTGCTGCACAGCGGAGACACCCTGAGCGATCCCAGATTGCCCGATGTGAAGTTCTTGCGCATTGACAAGGCCCTGGCAGAAATCAATGGCGATCCACCTGCGCCACCTGCACTCAGGGGAACCTACCAGGCCGAAGTGACCGTTTCTGGCACCACTGTAGAATCTCCGGTTGTTTTTGATTTCCAGGCCAGTCTGGTCAATGTGCTGTCTTCTCAGACCCTGGATTCTGGGGTGCACACCGTGCATGCTGTGATCCGGGATGGCTACCAGCCAGGCAAGACCATCTTCACCTGCGATGGCACCTTCACAGTGGTCAAAAATGAGACCATCACCCGTGACCTCCAGTGCAAATGACCTCCAGTGCAAATGACCTCCAGTGCAATCTGGTGATTCCAGTTTGAAGCCACAAAAGAAATTCCCCTCCAGCTGGAGGGGAATTTGCTGTTCAGAGCATTTGACGGAACGAGCGGCTGTTTCCCGGGTTGATGCTTTTTGCAAAGGGATTCTGCGGAATCCTCCTCTTTCACAGATCCACACAGCTCAACGCAGCAGGAAGGCTTATTTCAGGGCAAGGTACCTGCGGATCAGGTGGTTGGTGCTGCTGTCATGGTGCAGTTCAGGGGTCTGGGCGGCTTCCAGTTCTGGGGTGATGCGGTTGGCCAGCACCTTCCCGAGTTCCACGCCCCACTGGTCAAAGCTGTTGATGTCCCAGATCACGCCCTGCACGAAGACCTTGTGCTCGTAAAGGGCGATCAGCTGACCCAGCACGAAAGGGGTCAATCTGGTGGCCAGCAGGGTGTTGGTGGGACGGTTGCCCTCGAAGGTCTTGTGCTGCACCAGGCTTCCGGTGATGCCTTCTGCAGCAACTTCTTCGCTGGTTTTGCCAAAAGCCAGCGCTTCGGTCTGGGCAAAGAAGTTGGCCATCAGGAGGTCATGGTGACGGCCAGAGGGGTTGAGGCTCTGGGCAAAACCAATGAAATCTGCAGGAATCAGTTTGGTGCCCTGGTGGATCAGCTGGTAGAAAGCGTGCTGGCCGTTGGTTCCGGGCTGTCCCCACACGATGGGTCCGGTCTGGTAGTTCACCACTTCACCATTCACCCGCACGTATTTGCCGTTGCTTTCCATGTCCAGCTGTTGCAGGTAGGCACTGAAGCGGGAAAGGTACTGGTCGTAGGGCAGAATGGCCACGCTCTCTGCACCAAAGAAGTTGTTGTACCACACGCCAATCACGCCCATCAGCACAGGCAGGTTGGCATGCAGGGGGGCTGTCTGGAAGTGGCGGTCCATGGCGTGAAAGCCCGCCAGCAAATCCAGGAAGTTTGCTGCTCCAATGGCGATCATCAGGGACAGACCGATGGCGGAGTCCATGCTGTAACGGCCCCCCACCCAGTCCCAGAAGCCGAACATGTTGGCTGTGTCAATGCCGAACTTGCTGACTTCTGCAGCATTGGTGGAAACGGCCACAAAGTGTTTGGCTACAGCGTCGTCGTCTTGCAGCTTTGCCAGCAGCCATGAGCGGGCGCTGTGGGCATTGGTGAGGGTTTCAATGGTGGTGAAGGTCTTGCTGGACACCACAAAGAGGGTTTCTTCGGGGTTCAGGCCATGCACAGCCTCGGCAAAGTCGGTGCCGTCCACGTTGGACACAAACTTGCAGGTGATGTCCCGCTGGGTGTAGGCCTTGAGGGCCTCGTAGGCCATCACAGGACCCAGGTCAGAGCCACCGATGCCAATGTTGACCACGGTTTTGATGGGTTTGCCGGTGAAGCCCACCCAGCTTCCAGAGCGCACTTTTTCGGCAAACGCGGCCATGCGGTCCAGCACTTCATGCACTTCTGGAACCACATTTTCACCGTCCACCAGAACGGTTGCATCCCTGGGGGCGCGCAGGGCGGTGTGCAGCACGGCACGGTTCTCGGTGGTGTTGATTTTTTCGCCAGAAAACATTTTCTCGCGGTGCTCTTCCAGTCCGGCTTCGCGGGCCAGGTCCAGCAGCAGTTTCAGGGTTTCATCGGTGATGCGGTTTTTGGAGTAATCCAGAAAGAGGCCGTCTGCCTCGGCGGTCAGGCGCTCTCCGCGGGTGGCATCTTCGGCAAAGAAATCGCGCAGGTGTTTGCCCTGAATGTTTTGATAATGGGCCTGCAGGGCCCTGTAAGCAGCAAGTTCAGTGGGGTTCTTCGACATGTGTATAATTTACACCAATTCCCCGGCAGCCTGAAAAGAAACGTTTGTCTCGTCAACGCATGAACGCAGCGTCTGGCAGCAGGTCAACAAAAACACTTGCATAGGCAGGGAATTTTTGGAACACAAAGTTCCAGGGAAAAGGGGCCAGCAAAATGGCCCTTCACAACAGTTCAGGGCAAAAATAAGGTCTATGCTGGATGCCAGATGACCCCACAACTTCACAGCGAGCCGCAGCCCAGACAGGACCTCAGCCTGTTGTGGCCCGAGAACACCAGACCCTCCAGCCCGGCATCCCGCAACTGGCCTGGAAACAGCATCAGGGACACGGGGCTGACTGAGCTGCTGGAGTTCCTGAAATTCTCCAGCGGGGTCAAGCCTGGAGCGGTGCTGGCAGAAGCCCTGCTTGACCTCTGCACCGATCAGCAGGTGATTGGTTACCGCCAGGAGGTGCTGGAAGATGTGCTGTTCCATCCTGAGCTGGAAATCCGTTTAAAAGCGGTGCTGCCCCAGATCACCACCCTGACGGATTACGTGGCCAGCCGGGACCGCAGGCTCAGTCCGCTGCATGAGGTGAGCTGGCGGCTGGGTGAACTGGAACTGTACCTGCAGTGCGTGGAGGGGTTGCTGGAGGCTTTGCAAGGTGTCCCCCTCAAATCCCAGGGGCTCAGGGACCTGCACCATCATTTGCAAGCGATCCAGCAGGATCCCCTGTTTGCTTCTCTCAAAAAGGAACTGCCTGAAATGCAGGCCCGTTTTGGTGGTCTGGCCAGCATCAGCATTGGAGTGAACCTGGACGCCCAGCTCAAACCTGTGGAAGCCACTTTGCTGGCGGTGCACGGTGAGCCTTTCAAGGGTGCGCCCTTGCTGGGAAGGCTGTTTGGGACCCGTCCAAAAGAAGGCAGTTCAAATGGGATGGGCCCATTGCATGTGCTCCCGTTCAGACAGGAACACATCGGTGGAGCGCATTTTCAGCACCATGAACGGCAAGACACCCTGCTGCATCCCCTTTTTGCAGATCTGGCCCGCATCATCGGGGATGTGGCAAAACCCATTTCCAAGGGGCTGGCCCAGTACACCAGCCTGAGTGGCAAGCTGCTGGCCCGTCTGGAACCCGAATTTCACTTTTACCTGGGAGCGACCTCCATCATCCGGCGAATTCAGCAAAGTGGCCTGCCCATGTGCAAACCCCAGATTGCCCCCATGCAAGAGCGAACCTGCCAGATTGAAGCCAGCTTCAACATCAATCTGGCCCTCCGTCATCTGGCCCGATCAGGTGTGTCACAGGCAGATCTGAAAGGCACCATCAAGACCAACCCTGTGGATTTTTCGGATACAGGTCGCATTTTTCTGGTCACCGGACCCAACCGGGGAGGGAAGACCACCTACACCCAGGCGGTCAGTCTGGCCCAGGCCATGTTTCAGGCCGGATGGTATGTCCCTGGATCGCAGGCCCGAATCAGCCCGGTGGACCGCATTTACACCCATTTTCCGGTGGAGGAGCGCCCCGATCTGGAAACGGGACGCTTTGGCGAGGAAGCGTCCCGTCTGGGGGAGGTCTTTCAGAAAGCCACCTCACACAGTCTGATCCTGCTCAATGAATCCCTCACCAGCACCAACCTGACAGAAAGCCTGTTTCTGGCTGAAGATGTGGTGAGGGGCCTGCGGTTTCTGGGGGCCAGGGCCATTTTCAACACCCACTTCCATGAACTGGCCCGCAATTTTGAGCAGATCAATGCCAGCGTGTCAGGAGCAGCGCGGGTGGTCAGTCTGGTGGCAGAAGTGGAAACCGATCCAGAGGGGGAAATCCAGCCCACCTACCGGATCCGTCAGGGGCTGCCCCAGGGGGTCAGTTATGCCCGACGCATTGCTGCACAGCACGGGATCAGCTTTGAGAAAATCTCAAAGGCTTTGCAGGAACGGGGTGTGACCTCAACAGAGCACACCCCCACAGAAAGCTGAGGGTCAAGAAGATGCCACTTCTTTCAAAACAGGCAAATGCACGGTCAGGGTGGTGCCTTTTCCCACCTGGCTTTGCAGGCTGATCTTCCCACCGTGCTTTTCGATGATCCACTGGGCAATGGGGAGGCCCAGTCCGGTCCCTCCGGGGTCTTTTTCTCTGGAAAGCTGCCCCCGGTAAAAGCGCTCAAAGATCCTGGGCTGGTCTTCTTCTGCAATGCCCATACCGGTGTCTGAGACATGCAGCAGCACTTTTTGCCCCTGAACCTCCAGATGCACCCGGATGTCTCCGCCTTCCGGGGTGTACTTGGAGGCGTTGTCCAGCAGGATCACCAGCACCTGTTTCAGGCGGTCATAATCCCCCAGGATGTTCACATCTTCGAAGTCTGAAACCTGCAGGTTGTGGGCACGGGTGAGCATGCTGGTGGAACGAACAGCATCGTCCAGCACACTTCCCACAGAGAATTCCTCCATGCGCAGTTCGGTGCCCGCATCTCCCTTGGCGAGGGCCAGCATGTCCTGCACCAGACGCGAAAGGCGGGTGGCTTCGCGGGCCACATCTGCCAGCGCTTCTTCTTTGTCTTCATCTGCCATGTTGGCGTAGCGGTGAATCAAATCCAGGTTGCCCTGAATGGCCGTCAAGGGGGCACGCAGTTCGTGCGCGGCATCGTTGACAAAACGCTGCTGGGCCTGCGAAATCTCCCTGAGGGCCAGCTCGGCTTCTTTCAGGTCGGTGATGTCCACCAGGGTGCCCAGCACCTGTGGGGTGGAAGCGGTGAGGTCCGGGCGGCCCCGGGTCATCACCCAGCGGTTGCTGCCATCTGGCCGGGGAATGCGGATTTCCAGGGCAAAATCCCGGTTGCTTTGCAGGCTGTCATGCAAGCATGCCTCGAAAGAAGACTGGTCCTCACTGTGCAGGTGGTCCAGCAGGTCCTGCAACATGGGCTGCGAAGGAAAGTGCTGAAAGCCAAAAATGTGCGCGGTCTGACCCAGCCAGCTCAGCTCGCCACTGCTCTGGTCCCATTTCCAGGTGCCCACCCGGGTGGCTTCCAGGGTCAGGTTCAACTGGTTCTGGCTTTCCTGCAACAGCAGGGCATCCCGCTTGCTCCGGGTGATGTCCGTGACGGTGATGCCAATCCACTGGATCATGCCAGGCTGGTTGGAAATGGGATAAATGCTCACCAGATGGAACTCGGTGCCCATTCCGTAGCCGGTGCTGATTTCCATGTCCCGGAAAGAACGCCCTGAAAGCAGCACCCGTTTGCACATCCATTCCAGCTGTTGCAACAGGGGACTGGGCACACTGGAATAAGTGTGGCCTGCCATGTCCTCCAGAGGAATGTGGGCCACCTGGGCAAATTTTTCGTTGACGGTCAGAAAATTCAGGTCTGCATCCAGCAGGCACATGCCCACCGGGGTTTCCTGGATCATGCGGGACATCTGCAACTGGGTGCTGACCAGTTGTTCGTTCAGGCGGTGGCGCTCCAGGGCAGAATCGATGGTGCGTTTGAGGGTCTCGGAATCCAGGTTGTTTTTGCTCAGGTAATCCATGGCCCCGGCTTTGAGGGCACTGACAGCAGATTTTTCATCCCCGTTGCCGGTGAGGGTGATCACCACGGTTTTCAGGGGAAGCCTGGACAGACGTTCCAGAAAAGTCAGGGCGTTCATGTCTGTGAGATTGAAATCCAGAAAAATAAGTTCCGGGGTGCTGAGGGTCAGGGCATGCAAGCCATCCTGTCCACTGGGGGCGACGGTGAATTCAAAAGAGTGATCGGCCAGACGGCGCAGGCGTCTGATCAGCAATTCAGAATCATCGGGATTGTCCTCTACGATCAGAACTTTCAATGTCATCTGTGGAACCTTTTGCTGCCAGAGTGTGGACCCGAGTATGAAGCAGAGCCTGAACCCAGGGGGCTCACCTGAAACCCGTGGGTTTCCACAGGTGGTCTTCAACTGAGATTACAGCACATTCAGGATGCAGGATGGGACCTTAAGCGATTGTATTTGAACATGCAGTCTGCTATACAAGCCGCTGTAACCTTGCTGAGAGGCCAGTGGTGGCATGTCCTGCAAAGTGTTATTTTGTGATGCCTGCCCCCTGAAACTGGAGGAACCCTGATGGTATTGTGCTGTGACCCTGCTGCCCCCCCCAACCCCTTGATGGTTTTTGAGACCAACAGAAGGGCAGTGGGAAGCCATGTGCCAGAAGGGAAGACATGACTTTGCTGGAGGCCCTGGTGGTCGCTGTGGCAGGCATGCTGGCAGGCGGATGGCTGTGCTGGGTTCTGTGGATCCGTCAGAGCACTTTTGCACAGCAACAAAGCTCTGCTGTACCTCCAGACCAGAAAACAGACCAGCAGGCAAGCCCTGCAGACAGCACCCTGATTTTGAATGCCCTGAAAGACCAGGGCCATGATGCCTGGTGGGTGACAGATCTGCAAGGCCAGCCCATCGGGCACAACCGTTGCGCCAGAGAACTGCTGGGACTTGCGCCAGAACAGGCCTTTCCCGCCCTTTCAGAGCTGGACATTTATCAGGCGGACAGCAAAACCCTGGCCATCCACCTGCTGGATCAGGCAAAGAGCAATGAATTGCTCCATGTGGACCACTGGATTGGCATCCAGGAGGTCAAAAAACCCATTCGCCTGACGGGAAAAGCCATTGTGGGGCATTCCGGTGAGCCTGTGGGCTTGCTTTTTGTGGCCCAGGACCGCACAGCTGAACTCACCCGTGAAATCACGGCCTCCCAGTTCATGCTGCCTGACCGGCAAGAGGATTTGCAAACCCTCAACGCTGCCCTGAATGTGCGAACCGAGGAGTTGCTGCTGGACCTGCACCAACGCAACCTGGAACTTGAAGCCGCCAACCGGGATTTGCAGTCTTTCGCCCACAGTGTGGCCCACGATTTGCGCACCCCCCTCAGGGGTCTGGACGGTTTCAGCCAGGCCCTGATGGAAGACTATGGCGACAGCCTGGATGACACGGCCCGTGGTTACCTGCAACGCATCCGCAAGGCCAGCCAGCGCCTGGGAGACTTGCTGGATGATTTGCTGGATTACTCTCGGGTCACGCGTGCTGCCATGCAGGTGAATTTGCTGGATCTCAGTGCCCTGACCTCCAGGGTGGCTTCCAGTTTGCCGCGTCCTGGACAGCAGGACATCGACCTCCAGATAGAGGGGCACATGCAGGTGTATGGTGATCTGGTTTTGATCCGCACCCTGATGCAGCATTTGCTCACCAACAGCTTCAAATTCTCTGCTGGAAAGCCCCATCCGGTCATTCGGGTGGGGTCTCTGGTGCAGGAGCAAGAAACCGTGTATTACGTCAGAGACAATGGGGTGGGATTCGACATGAGGTTTGCCGGACAGATGTTTCAGCCTTTTCACCGCTTGCATGGAAACCTGGAATTTGAGGGCAATGGCATGGGGCTTGCCGTGGTCAAACGCATTGTGGAGCGGCACGGCGGAAGAATCTGGGCTGAAGGCAAACCCCAGGAAGGTGCCACCCTATATTTCACTTTGCCTGCCCTGGAGGAAAGACCATGAGCGCAGTCAGCACCCCGCCCACCAGCAACCGTTTGCCTTTTTCTGCTGAGGTTCTGGCCCGTTTCACTGCTGTTTCGGTGCTGGGCATCGGGCTGTGGATCATTGTGGGCTGGAGGTTCCATCCTGAGTGGGGACAATCCACTGCAGTGATGATGAACCCCCTCACTGCCCTGAATTTTGTGTTGTGTGCCATTGCGCTGTGGCTGGTGAGTGGGGCACGCACCCAGATGCGCATTGTGGTGATCGTGCTGGCCCTGATCCAGATGGTGGTGGGGTTGCTGGTTTGTGCCTCGTGGGTCTCAGGACAGGACTTCAAACTGGACGACTGGCTGTTCCAGTGGCTTTTCGGGATGCCAGACCTGAAAGTCAACAACATTGCCGTGCCCACAGCCCTGTCTTTTGTGCTGCTGGGGGTGGCCCTCACCATCATGGATGTGCGTCGCGACGAACGCAGGTGGCCCTCAGAGGTGCTGGTGTTCGTTGTGTTTCTGCTGTCCCTGTTCTCGATCCTGAGCTACCTGTTTGGAATCACTGGACTGACCTTCATGGGCTGGAAAGCCCAGATGGCCCTCAGCACCGCCAACACGTTCATGCTGCTGTGCCTCGGGTTCTGGTGTGCACGGGCAGACTGGAGCATCGTGAACCTGATGCGCCAGCGCACCGCGGGAGGGGCCGTGGTGCGCCGCCTGATTCCTGCCGCAATTGCGGTGCCCGCCCTGCTGTCCTGGTTGCGTTTCGAAGCCATTTACTACAACCTGTTCGGTACGGATTTCGGGTCTGTTTTGTTCACGGTGAGCGTCATAGCGATCTTCACCCTGATGGTGTATTACCTGGGCTGGTCTTTGCACCGCAGTGACCTGCAGCAACAGGAATCCAGCCAGCAACTGGTCAACAGCGAATTGCGTTACCGGGTGCTCACCGAATCTGCCCATGATGCCATCATCATCATCAATTCAGCTGGAACCATTCTGGGATGGAACCGTTATGCCACTGAAATGTACGGTTACAGTGAAGCAGAAATCCTGGGACAGCCGTCCAGCGTCCTCAGTCCACCAGAGCTCAGACAACCCCAGCAAGAGCAGCCTGCACAGGCTCCTGAAATTGGTTTGACTGCAGAAACCGTGGGCATGAGAAAAGATGGCAGCCGTTTTCCCATCGAGTTCTCCATCTCACACTGGGACATTCCAGAAGGCCGTTTCTACACAGGAATTGTTCGGGACATCACCGAACGCAAGAAGGCCGAAGAGGAACTGAAACAACTCAACCTTTCCCTGAACGAAAGGGCAAGAGAGCTGAATCGCGACGTGATTCAGAAGGCCCAGGAGCTGGAATTCATCAACCGGGAACTTGAAGCTTTTGCATTCAGTGTCTCGCACGATCTGCGGGCACCTTTGCGCAGCCTCAACGGGTTCAGTCAGGCCTTGCTGGAAGATTACCACGACCAGCTCGATGAAACCGGCCAGGATTACCTGGAGCGCATCAAGAAAGGCAGCGACCGCATGGCCCGCCTGATTGACGACATCCTGCACCTCTCCCGCATTTCCCGCACCGAAATGCGCCACCAGAAGGTCAACCTTTCCCAGCTGGCAGAGAGCGTGCTGGAAGACCTGCAATTTGCAGAGCCAGAACGCAATGTGCAGGTGGACATCGAACCGAACATGGCCACCATTGGTGATCCCACCCTGCTGAGGGTGGTGTTGCAGAATTTGCTGGGCAACAGCTGGAAATTCACCTCCAGGACAGCGCATCCGAAAATTCAATTTGGCCGGATGCCGGGAACAGAAGCAGCAGAAGAACCTCGACCTGAAGTCTTTTTTGTGCAAGACAATGGAGCAGGTTTCAGCATGGACAACCTGGACCGCCTGTTCGGGGTGTTCCAGAGGTTGCACAGCAACGCAGAATTTGAGGGCACCGGGGTGGGTCTGGCCAGCGTTCAGCGGGTGATCCACCGCCATGGTGGTAAAGTGTGGGCACAGGGCGAAGTGGGCAAAGGTGCCACTTTCTTCTTCACCATCCCTCAACATCAGGAAGATTCAGGAGAACAGGCATGAAAAAAGTGGTATTGCTGGTTGAAGACAACGAAGACGATGAACTTTTGACCCTCAGGGCCTTCAAGAAAAGCCGCCTTGCCAACGAAGTGATTGTGGTCCGTGATGGCGTGGAAGCTGTGGATTACCTGTTCTGCCAGGGGCAATATGCCCACCGCAACCCCACAGAACTGCCCCACCTGATCCTGCTGGACCTGAAACTCCCCAAGATGAACGGTCTGGAGGTGCTGGAAAAAATCCGTTCCAGCGACGCCACCAAACTGATTCCAGTGGTGATCCTCACCTCCTCCAAACAGGATGAGGACATGGTGCTCAGCTACAATTTGGGGGCCAACAGCTACATCCGCAAGCCCGTGGATTTTGAGCACTTCATGGATGCCACCCTGCAACTGGGCATGTACTGGCTTGTCCTGAACGAATACCCTCCCAGACAGGAATAAATCGGGGTTGTCGGCAGGCAAAAAAGACCTCAAGGAAGACTTTGATGGCAGGCTGCGGGCTTGCCATTTTTCATTGAAACCCCCTTCTGAAAATGATCATCAACAGCAAATGGTGTAATTTGCCAAAGATATGGTTTTTGTTGCAAGTGATATCAGAAGCATCATGTGTATATTGAGTTTCTTGCTCCTGGTCATCTTACTGATTGACCTGTGTTGAGCGATTCTGGACAATCAAATGAGACAGAGGGGACAAATGTTGCACAACTGTAAGCTATACTGGAATCACTGCACACAGAAGAAGCCCCTTCTGACGTTCAGCCCACTTCCAGCACAATTTGATGCACCTTCCTGACCTGCTGTCCCTGTTTTCCCTGGAGAGGTTCCCATGAAATCCCTGCAAAATCCAATTCCTTTTGAAGAAGCCTGTACGGCCATCCGCACCGCAGAGCGTTTGCTGGCAGAAGCCAGATTCTACAACGCCAGTGAACCCGCCCTGGCCCAGAAACTGCTGAGCACCGCCCACAGCGAACTCCGGCAGGTGCTCAGTTACGCCCGTGAAGAACACCAGGACACTGCCCGCATTGAAAAAGCAATCCTGGAAATTGAGAAGCTGGGTGGCCTGAAAACCTCACTGGCCTGAAACATGATCCTGCAACAACCAGCAAAAAGAGCCTGATGTCAGGCTCTTTTTTTGTGCTTTGAATTTGTGCTTGAGAAGGTTGATTTTATTCTTCGTTGTCGTCTTCGGCCAGCAGTTTGTACAGGGCCTTGCGGGCCCTGACCAGCACTTTGCTGGCTTGTGCAGCCTGCTCGGGGGTGCCCACCTGGGCAATTTGCTGGGTGGCCTGAAACAGCTGACCCAGGGCAGAACGCAAATCAAAAACCGCGTCACTGACCCCTTCTGAAACCACTTTCCAGGGAGCAGAGACTTCTTCGGGGTGTTCTGCACAGTACAGGCTGCCTGCCTCGGTGAGGGCGAAGGCACGTTTGCCTTCTGACACGGTTTCCTGGATCAGGCCCTCATCGATCAGTTGTTGCAGGGCAGGGTAGACCGAGCCGGAGCTGGGTTTCCAGACGTTGTCGCTGCGCTGGGCAATTTCCTGAATGATCTGGTAGCCGTTGAAGGGGCTTTCAGAGAGCAAGGCCAGAATGGCTGCCCGGACATTGCCGGGTTTGACCCTGGGGCCGGACCCTCTGCCCATTCCTCTGCCATGACCCATGAAACCCCGGCGGCCATGCTCTCCAAAAGGGGAGCAGCGCTGCACCCTCGGGTCGTGTTGTCCATGATGCTCAGGGCCTTCACGGTGTTCTGGACGGAAGCCAGAACGCTCTGGTCCTCCTTCAAAACCTCCATGGGCATGGGGATGGTGTCTGTGGTGGTGTTCCTGTTGATGGTGCCATCTCTGGCGAATGAAAAAAGCTTTGCGGTGCATGTGCACTCCTTTCGATATATCGAAGATACTGCTAGATAGAATGCTTGTCAAGATGTGTCAACGATATATCGACAGAAATGGAGTTCATCATCTTCATGAACCTGCTTCTGGTCAATTCAGCACAGCAAAACCACACTGAAATCCATAGACTGGCACCAGAGAACAGCAATCCATTGAACCTCAGGAGAAAAAATGAAAAAATTGCCTTTTTTTCCCGGCTGGTTTGCCCTGTGCTGTACAGGAATTTTGCTGAACGCCTGTGCCCCTTCAGGACCTGCACCTGACAAAACGCCACCCAGTGTCACATTGAACGCTTCCAGCACAGCCGTGACCACAGCAGGCCCTGTCAAGTTGACCGCAGTTGCCACCGACAATGTGGGCGTCCAAAAAGTCGAATTTTACGAAGGGGCCAGCAAGCTCGGGGAAGACACCACAGCCCCCTATGAGCTGAACCTCAATTTCACCAAAGCCAACAACGGAGAGCACACTTACACTGCCAAGGTCTTTGACACCTCCAGCAACACAGGCAACAGTGGTGCCGTCAAAGTGAACGTCAACATTGTGGATCTGGACAGCACCCCTCCTGCAGTCACGGTCATGGCCTCCGACACTTACGTTGATGCCCTGCAGAATGTGACCATCAAAGCAGAAGCCTCAGACAATGTGGCTGTGCAGAAGGTGGAATTTTATGAGGGTGATGTTCTGCTGTCCAGCGATGCCACTGCACCGTACACCCTGAGCCTGGATTACACACAGACCAGCAACGGCAAACACACCTACACGGCAAAAGCCATTGACACTGCAGGCAATTTTGCCCAGGCAACAGTGGTGGTGCAGGTGACGATTTCGGCAAATGCCTTCTTGCAGCTCACTGCAAAGGCGGTGATTTTATCTCCGGGAGCCACCACCCTGATTTCTTCATCCCTTCAGGATGTGGATGTTGTGCTGGAAGGTCCGGGCACCCTGAAAGCCACAGAAACCCCTGGAGCATTTGAATACACGGCTCCAACAGGTGTAACTTCGGCCACTGCCACCATCAAAGCCACTTTCCGCAAGCAACCTTCCATCACCTCCACCCTGCAGGTCTTCACCACCACCAATCAGGGGGTGGTGTTCAGGGTCAACAATGTGCTGGTGGAACAGGAAGACCAGACCCGTGTCTTTGCCAGGTTGTTGCAATTGACGCCTGACAGTTGTGTTTCACCCTGGAAGGTGGCCAGTGGCAAGGGCAGCATTGATGTTTATGGCATTTTTACTGCTCCCGGTGATGCCACAGGGATGGTGACGCTGGAATACACCTGTGGAACGGTCAAGGGGTATGTCTCACTGGAAGTCGTGCCAGATTCCGGATACCGGGAGTCCATGAACGTGGACTGGAACCGTTTTGTGGAAGACGTGCTGTACTGGTCGGAGCATCCCGGTTACAAAGTCACCCTGCCCATCACTTCCACTGTTGGCATCAAGGAAGTGGAAATCAAAGTGCTGGAAACAGGCAAGGTTTTCCCCTTTGAATACAAAGGAGGGGTGTGGTCTGGAGAGGTGAACCTGAAAGATCAGCCCTCTGGAGAACTGCACCTGCAGGGAAAAATCACCGATGATGCAGGGCACCAGCGCATCTGGAAAGCCCGGCTTTTTCACAACCCGAAACCTGTGCTGTCCCATCTGTCTTACGATCCCACCATGCGCCTGAGCACTTCCGGTCCCATGCACATGGTTGCAACCTGCACAGACGAATCTGGCCCCTGCAAGCTTGAAGTGATTGCAGAGGATGGAAAAGTGCTGGCTGCGGGGGTCAATGCGCTGGATGCCATGGTCCAGGTGCCTGGCCCGCTGCGTGAACATGAAGTGTACAGTTTGCTGACGGTGAAAGCCACAGACCTTCATGGCAACATTGCTGCTGTGGATTATGAAGTTCAGTTGACCAACCCCAGTTACCAGATGACCCACCTGTTCAGTGGCCGGGTGTTTGACATGGATGCAGATCGCGTGCTCTACGAAGATTACCAGCATGGGAAAGCTCTGGTCCTGCTGAACACCAAAACCGGCCAGCAAATCAAAGTTTCTTTCCCTGAAGGGGCTTACCTGACCGATACAGATCAGGCAGACACAGGCTTTGATGCCAGACTGACCGACACGGGAGCCGTGTACCGGGCGGTCATGCCTGGATCATTTGCAGCGCTGTATGACATCCGGTTTCCTGACCAGCCCATCACAGGCCCGGTGTTTTATTTTCAGGCTGTGGGCCAATTTGTGCTGTGGTCTTCCGATGCAGGGGTGTTTCGCAAGAACCTGACCACTGGAGAAGTCACACAGATCGAGGTCAATCTCGAAAGCTGGTACATGACCGATGATGGCCGCAATCTGGCCGCCAATGGGGTGGTTACCTGGATGGGCACAGATGGCCAGCTTTACCAGTTTGACCAGTCTTTGAACAAACTGACCCAGGTTGCCAACCGCATGGTGCTGCATCAGGAAAACAATGGAACATCCGTGGTTTTCACGCTGGGCACCTCCTACTTGCGCAGCACCCTTGAAAACCGCAATGGACAGGAGCAGGTGTTGAGTCCTGAAGTGTCCAACTCTCTGGGCAGCTGGGAAGAAGCGGAGTATGCCCTCAATGACCAGCATCTGGCATACCTGGACCCGGATGCTTCCAACATCAAGCAGGTGTGGCTGCGGGGGCCGGATGGGATCAGAAGAAAGATCACCAATGCAACAGCAAACACCAACGTTAAAATCCTGGCGGTCAATGAAAATGGAGAGGTTTTGACCCAGCAGAATGGTTTTTACAGCCTCAAGTTTGTGGTGCTGGACAGAGAAGGCAAAGTGCTGCTTACCCGGGATCCTCCCTTCTCTGGCACCCTGCTGGAAGAGCGCATCAAGTTCTTTGATGGCAAGTGGAATTTCATCTTCCAGAATGGCATCTACCAGATGAACTGAGCTGCTTTTTTCACCTGCAGGACGGCTGAGAGGTGGTTTTGCAGGTGGTTTTCGATGGTCTGTACTTTGCTGAAGACGTGTGAAAGTTTGCAGGATGCAAATTGTGCACATTTTTCAGCTGGCTGTGCCCCTAAAATGGAACGTACAGTTTCAAATCAAGATTTGCATTGCAGAGGAGGCACCATGAACATGCGTTACAGGCCACAATTGTTCGTTCACGCGCTGCTGGGCATGACGGTCCTGGCAGGATGCAACCCCCCGGGACCTGCACCTGACAAAACGCCACCCAGTGTCACCCTCAGTGCTTCCAGTACAGCTGTGACTGCCCCCGGGACTGTGAAACTCACAGCTGCAGCCACAGACAACGTGGGGGTCAAAAAAGTCGAATTCTATGAGGGGGCCAACAAGCTCGGGGAAGACACCTCCGCTCCTTACGAGCTGAACCTCAATTACACCAAAGCCAACAATGGAGACCACACCTACACGGCAAAAGCGTTCGATGCAGCCAACAACACAGGCACCAGCAACACGGTCAAAGTGAACGTCAACATTGACACCATAGACAGCACCACCCCCAATGTCCTGCTTTTTGCCAGCAAGACCAATGTCACGGTTGCAGAATCCGTGAAACTGACTGCAGATGCCACCGACAATGTGGGCATCCAGAAAGTGGATTTCTATGAAGGCGACACCCTGATCAGCACCGACACCACAGCCCCCTACGAGCACACCTTCAATTACACCCAGGTTCAAAATGGGATTCACACCTACAAAGCCCAGGCTTTTGACACATCTGGCAATTCCACCCTGAGTGCTCCAGTGACGGTCACGGTGAACATTCTCGCAGATGCCGTCAAAATCAATCCGAGGGTGATTCAGCCTTTCCTGGCCCCCGGAGGCAGCACTGAAATTTCGGCCCAGACCCTCACCAACGTGACTTTCAGCATTGAAGAGGGTGGGGGAACCCTGAAACCCAAAGCAGGAACAGGTGTGGCCACCTACACGGCTCCGCTGGATCCCACCAGCAGCACCGCGACCATCCGCGTCACCTCCAACACCGACCCCAGCAACACCGCCACCGTCAAGGTGTACATCATTGCCAATTCGGGGGTGTACATCACCTCCAGCAATGTGAAAGTCGAGCAGGGAGACACTGCGAAGTTTGCGGCAAAGGTTCTGCAACTGGGCTCAGGATCTCCCGATCCAGTCCACTGGAGGGTGGTCAGTGGAGGAGGAACCATCACCGATGCCGGGTTGTACACGGCTCCACTGGACAGCACGGGTCCTGTGCTGCTGGAATTCAGCCAGGGACCGAATGTCAAAGCCACAGTTGGGCTGGAAGTGGTTGCCAATTCTGGAGTCCAGACCCTGATCAAGAATCCAGTGGTGTCCTTTTCTCGCGAGGGTCCTGCCACCATCACCATCACCTCAACCTATGAAATCAAAGAGGTGGAAGTGACCATGGTGGAAACGGGAAAAACCAGCCTGTTCACCCTGGATGCTGGCCAGTGGAAGGGAACCGTAGATTACAGCGGGCTTCCTGCAGCGGGAGAATACCATCTGAAAATCCGAATCAAAGATGCCCTGGGGAATGAGCGCGTCTGGCTTCCGCAGAATTTCCGGGATCCTGCTCCTGTGGTGAGCAACCTGTCCATGCCTTCGGGTGACTACACCACCAGTGGTCCCCTGCAACTGTCTGCCACCTGCACCGACAACACCGCAGAATGCATGATCCGGGTGCTGCGCAACGGCGCCAAGGTCATGGCTGTGGCTCTGAACACCCTGGATGTCACCCTCGACCTCACTCCGTGGGCTGGACAGGACCAGCTGTTCACCATAGAGGTGACCGATAAAGCAGGCAACAGGGTGACAGCTGCGACTTACAACATGCATGTGGTGCACCCGCAATATGTCATGTTTCAGGTGACTCCGGGACCCATTCTGGACCTGGATTCCGGTCGCCTGCTTTATGACAACCGCACAGGTTTACAGCCTGTCCTGACCGTGCGGGCCTTCAATTCTGGAGGAGAGGTGTCTGCCGGGATTTCCCCTTACACCGATGCCCTGCTCACGCCTTTTGGGGTGGTGGCCCGGGATGCTCCGGCAGGCGGCATGGTCAACCTTTACGACAGCAGAAATCCAGGCACGCCCTTTTATACAGGGCCCCTCAGCAACTACAGGGTGGCCGGGGAGTACCTGTTGTGGGAAGATCCAGTGAACAAAGTGCTGTACCGCAAGAACCTCAGCACTGGAGTACAGGTGCAGGTGCCAGCAGAGCGGAAGGTGTTCACCTATGAAACCCTTGCAGTGGACCCCGATCCCCTGGCCGCCAATGGCGTGTTTGTCTGGGTGGGTGCAGATGGACAGCTGTACGCCTACAACAATGGTTCTTTTGACCAGTGGACCCACCACGCTGCTGGCGATGGCACGGTGACAGAACCCACCACAGATGGCACCACCGCGGTCTTTGCCCTGGTGAAATCAGGGAAGTTTACCATTGTGTCCGTCAAAAACGGGGTAGAGGAGACCCTGGGCCAGAGCCGCTCCACCGAACTGAACCATTTTGGCACCTTTTATCGCAACAATTACCTGATCAACAGCGGTTACATCGCCTACACCGATCCAGATGCTTCTGGCGTGCTGCAGGTCTGGCTGAAACGACCCGATGGCATCAAACAGCGCATGACGTTTTTCACCAGCATGAGCCGCCTTGTGGCCCTGGGTCCACAAGGCCAGTTGCTGATCCAGAATGGCAGCACCCTGTATTCCCTGAACCCGGAGGGCAACACCCTGTCCAGCCAGCCTTTCGCCATCACCGATTATTTGCCTGTGGAAAATTACAAATATTTTGCTGGCAAGTGGCATTTCATTTACCGAAATGTGGTGTATCAGGTGCCCTGATGTGGGTTTGAAATGAACACTCCCCCGGTGCCAACGCACCGGGGGAGTGTTTTGGAAGTGAAACCTCAGGCTTTGACGCCGGATTTCAGCAGCTGGCGCAGCACGGTCTGCAGAATGCCACCGTTGCGGTAGTAGTCAATTTCCACAGGGGTGTCGATGCGGCAGGTCACGATGATCTCGCGCTTGTTGCCGTCTTTGTCGGTCAGGCGAACCTTGATGTCCTGGCGGGGCTTGAGGTCCTCGGGCACATCGAAGTCGAAGATCTCATCGCCATCGATGCCCAGGGTGTCGGCGTTTTCGCCCTTCTTGAACTGCAGGGGCAGCACGCCCATGCCCACCAGGTTGCTGCGGTGGATGCGCTCGAAGGAGTCGGCGATCACGGCTTTCACGCCCAGCAGGAAGGTGCCTTTGGCAGCCCAGTCACGGCTGGATCCCATGCCGTAGTCTTTGCCTGCGATCACCACGAGGGGGGTTCCGGCAGCTTTGTACTTCTCGGAAGCCTCGTAAACGGTGGTGACTTCTCCGGTGGGGAAGTAGGTGGTGAAACCGCCTTCGGTGCCGGGAGCCAGCTGGTTTTTCAGGCGGATGTTGGCGAAGGTGCCACGGGTCATCACGCGGTCGTTGCCGCGGCGGGAACCATAGCTGTTGAAGTCCTTGGGCTCCACACCGCTGGCCACCAGGAATTTACCGGCGGGGGTGTTGGCCTTGAAGGAACCTGCGGGGCTGATGTGGTCGGTGGTGACAGAGTCGCCGAGTTTCAGCAGCAGGCGTGCCCCTTCAATGGATTTGATGGGACCGGGTTCTCCGGCCAGACCGTCAAAGAAGGGGGGGTTCTGGATGTAGGTGGAGTCCTCGTCCCACTGGAACAGTTCGCCCTCGGTGATGGGGATGTTGTTCCACATCTGGTTGGACTTCTCGATGCCCTCGTAGACTTTGCGGAACATCTCGGCATTGATGGTCTGGTCCATGATGTCCTGAATTTCTTTGCTGGTGGGCCAGATGTCTTTCAGGTACACGGGGTTGCCGTCTTTGCCGATGCCCAGCATCTCGGTGGCGATGTCCTTGGCCACGGTGCCGAAGATGGCGTAAGCAACCACGAGCGGTGGGGAAGCCAGGTAGTTGGCCTTGATGTGGGGGTTGATGCGGCCCTCAAAGTTGCGGTTGCCAGAGAGCACAGAGGCAGCCACCAGATCGCCTTCCTGAATGGCGTCCACAATGCGGTCAGGCAGGGGGCCGGAGTTGCCGATGCAGGTCATGCAGCCGTAACCCACGGTGTTGAAGCCGATCAGGTCCAGGTAGGGTTGCAGGCCAGAGGCCACCAGGTACTCAGTCACCACGCGGCTTCCGGGGGCCAGGGAGGTTTTCACCCAGGGTTTGCTGGTGAGGCCACGCTCTGCGGCTTTCTTGGCCACCAGACCGGCAGCGATCAGGACGCTGGGGTTGGAGGTGTTGGTGCAAGACGTAATGGAGGCCAGGGTCACTGCGCCGTGTCCGATCTGGATGTCGGTGCCGGTGATGGTGCCTTTTGCATCCAGTTTCTCTGCGGGCAGTTCAAAGCCGCGCTCTTTGATGGGAGCCACCAGGGCGTGGTTGAACACAGAAGCCATGTCGTCAAGGTTCACCCGGTCCTGTGGGCGCTTGGGGCCTGCCAGGGAGGGCTTGACGGTGCTCAGTTCCAGTTCAATGGTCTGGGTGAAGAGGGGATCTTCCAGGTCATCGGTGCGGAACATGCCCTGGGCTTTGTGGTATTTCTCCACCAATTCCACTTCGTCTTCCAGACGGCCGGTGCGGCGCAGGAAGCGCAGGGCTTCATCATCAACAGGGAAGAAGCCAATGGTGGCACCGTATTCGGGGGCCATGTTGGCGATGGTGGCACGGTCCTGCAGGGTCATGTTGGAGAGACCGGGGCCGTAGAACTCCACGAATTTGCCCACCACGTTGGTTTTGCGCAGCATTTCGGTGACGGTGAGGGCAAGGTCAGTTGCAGTTGCGCCTTCGGGCAGGGCTCCGGTGATCTTGAAGCCCACCACTTCGGGCATCAGCATGTAGATGGGCTGACCAAGCATCACGGCTTCGGCTTCAATGCCCCCCACGCCCCAGCCCACGATGCCCAGGCCGTTGATCATGGTGGTGTGGGAGTCGGTGCCCACCAGGGAGTCGGGAAACACGACCACGCCATCATCTTCAGGGCGGTCCTGCACGCCTTTGGCGAGGTACTCCAGGTTGACCTGGTGCACGATGCCGGAGGCGGGGGGAACCACACCGAAGTTGTCCAGGGCCTGCTGGCCCCACCTGAGGAACTCGTAACGCTCCTGGTTGCGCTCGAACTCGAGCTCCATGTTGTGAATGAGTGCCAGGTCGGTGCCGAATTCATCCACCTGCACGGAGTGGTCGATGACCAGGTCCACGGGGATCAGGGGGTTGATCTTTTTGGGATCGCCACCCATCTTGACCATGGCGGTGCGCATGGCGGCAAGGTCCACCACGGCAGGCACACCGGTGAAGTCCTGCAAAATCACACGGGCGGGTTTGAAGGGAATTTCGATCTCTTCGTTCTGGGGTTTCCAGTTGGCGACGTTTTTGACATCGTCCTGGGTCACGTCGTAGTCGTTGGCTTCACGCAGGACGCTTTCCAGCAGCACTTTGATGGAGAAAGGCAGACGGGTGATGTCATGCCCGAGTTCTTGCAGTTTGTCGAGGCGGTAGTAGTACACTTTCTGACCGTTTTGTTCAGTGAGCACTTCTCTAGCGCCAAACAGGTTCTTCGCCATGGATGTGATCCTCCTCAGGAATTCTCAGAAGTGCAGGTTCTTGTTCCTGCATTTTTGCTTGCTCATTTATGATACGTCTTCCTGTCTGAGATGCGCTGAAAACCATCCAAACATTGTTGTCACTAACTGGGGTACATTTAACCGCAGAAAAATTACGTGTCAGGCAGCAAAGTGACCAGATAGAACCCCAGTGCCCCCAGCACCAGCACAATGCGCAGCATCCACAAAGCCTGCAAGAAACCCACAAGGCGGTTTTGTCCGCCCACCACACGGTTCCTGACGTTTCTGATGTAGCCCTGGCCCAGCACCACCACCAGACCTGCCAGCAGCAGGATTCTGGACAGTTCATACAGCAGGTTCTGCAGTTCCATCAAGCGTGTGTGTGGCTGGGCCAGCAGGGCAAGGGTCCAGAACAGCAGGTAAAACGCCAGCAGGATGGGAAACGCTCTCTGGTAGGGTTTTTTCCACTGGTTGAAAGCCGTTTCAAAAGGAGCCGTGATGTTGCCCTGCTTTTTCCTGCGCTGGATTTCCAGTTGGGTCAGCCAGATCCGGGAACTGTAGCCCAGAATGCCGCCCAGCAAGCACAGGGGCAGGGCTTTGATCCAGCCCCATTCTTCAAACATGTAGGCGGTGAGTTTGGCGGTCACAGCCACAAAAAGACCCGCACCTGCCCAGCCATTCAGGCGCGACATGTCGTCCAGCAAGGCCTGCACCTGTCCCTGTGCCCGTGCATTCTGCGGGTCGTTGCGCATGGCATCCATGGCCACCTGAATGGACTGGTTCCGCTGGGACTGGGCGTCATGGATCTGGCTTTTCAGAACCAGCAGGGTGGTGTGGTCTGCCTGCAGCCTCAGGCCTTCATCCAGGTAGGTCTGTGCCTGCTGCAAATGGGGCGCTTTTTTTCGGGTGTCCACACCGGAAAGACGCAGTTCCACCAGTGCAGCCTGATGGTAAGCGTCTGGCTCTGCCGGATCCAGAGAAAGGGCTTTCTCGGCATGTTCACGGGCAAGTTTCAATCGGTCCAGAACCTGCCTTCTGAGCAGCATGGAGGTCTGGTCCTCTGAGTACACCAGATGCACGATGCTCATGTTGATGTGCTCGTAAACCCCGTCTGGTTCATAAGAGAGGGCGGTGCGGGCGTAATTTTCTGCTTTTTTCAGCTGGTTTTTCCTGCGCATCACCGAAGAGGCAATCCGGTAAGCCCAGGCGTTGTGGGGGTCTTCTGCAAACACAGTTTGCAGGTGTTTCATGGCCTCGTCATGCTGGCTTTGCAGGTAAAGCACATAAGCCAGATAACAGTGCGCTGTAGAACTTCTGGGATCTTCTGCCAGCATGCTGGCGAACTCGGTTTTTGCAGCGTCCAGCCTGCCCAGTTCAATCAGTTGTTTGCCCCTCTGAAAATGGTTGCTGGTCATGGGTGCATGGGGGCCTCAGATGAATTTGCGTGCCTTGAGGTATTTCTCCAGCTCGTCGTAAAGACCGTTTTCGTTGGCATACAGGGCAAAGTTTTTGGACAGCTCGAACCACTCTCTGGTGCTGGGTTTGACCTCCTGAAAAGCCGTCTGCAAATCCTGTTTGCGGATGGGTCTGGGCACGCCCGTACGCAGGGAATCTGAGAGGGCATATTCGGTGGCGGTGTCGCAGAGGTGCTTCAAGTCTGCACCAGAGTAATCCTCGGTCTGGGAGGCCAGCCAGTTCAGGTCCAGATTTTCAGTGGGCTTGTTTCTGAAGTTCATCTGCAAAATGGCAAGCCGTGCCTCTCTGTCTGGGGGCAACACCAGAATGGTGCGGTCCAGACGGCCCGGACGCCTGAGGGCAGCGTCCACATCCCACGGGGCATTGGTGGCGGCCAGCACAAACAATCCATCGTTGTTTTCCTTGCCGTCCAGTTCCATCAGAAGCTGGTGAATGGCGTTGGAATTGCTGTTCCTGACCAGGCTGCGCTTGCGGCCCAGGGCGTCCATCTCGTCAAAAAACAGCACGCAGGGGGTGCGCTTGCGGGCAGAATCAAAAAGCCCTTTTAAATTGTGCTCAGATTGCCCGATGTACATGTCCAGCACATCCGTTAAAGAGATGCTGAGAAAGCGGGCCTGCATCTCGCCTGCAATGGCTTTGGCAAGGTGTGTTTTTCCACATCCAGGAGGGCCATACAGCAGCATTCCGCCTCTGAGGGATTTGCCATACATGGAGGTCAGACCGGGGTTGCGCAACGGACCAAGAAGCGTCCTGTGGATGCGGTCCTTGACCTGCTGCATTCCGGCCACATCTTCCAGGGTGGTGCTGCTGGGCTGGGTGTCCCACAGGTCATCAAAGGCGTTTCGGGCTTCTGGTTGGGCATGCACCAGTTTTTCTGCAGTGCCTGAATCGCTGACCGTCACGGCTGCTTTTGCTGCCCCCTGAGGCTGGAAAGCATTCAGGGCATTCAGCAGGGTCTGGTAGCTCTGGGCAGTGGGCAAATCTCCCACGGCTTCGCTGGCCTGAACAGCGAAAACCAGGGCTCTGGTGCTGGTGGGATTGAACCCCAGCCAGTGGCGGGTGTGCTCCAGGGCCTCCTGCTGCTGTTCGCTGTCCAGCAGGAGGCGGATCAGGTGTTCCAGCAGGGCTTCGTCTCTGGGGCTGTTTTGCAGGGCGGTGCGCAGGGCCTGGATCACAGAGTCGGTCATGGTATGCCCCCAGTTTAGCGGACCTTAAACATTTCTGGATGGGGGTTTTCTGACAGATGCCACTGTATCCCGCCTGATTAAATTGGCTTACTGCGTTGAGTTGCAGCGCCCCTGAAGGTACAATCTTATTGAGAATGATTCCTGTTAAGTAGGATTTGAAGCCCTTTTTTCAAACACCTCCCAGACGCACACTGTGAAAGGAATTCGCCATGCAGAGCACCCGGACCTTCACATCCACCCCTCCCACCAGACCCGCCCTTGATGAAGGCACCCGCAGAGGTTTCATGCTGACTGGCCTGACCTTGCTGGGTTTGTTGGTCGGATGGATTTTTCAGGGCACAGAGTGGCTTTCCTTCGCTGGATACCTGCTGGCCTTCCTGACCGGAGGCATTCCTGCAGCCAGAGAAGCCCTGACCGAACTCATCAAAGAACGCAAACTGGACGTGGATTTGCTGATGGTGCTTGCTGCTCTGGGGGCCGCCAGCATCGGAGAGGCCAGAGATGGAGCCATCCTGCTCTTCCTGTTCAGCCTGTCCAACACCCTGCAGGACTGGGCCATGGGACGCACCAAACGGGCCATCGAAGCCCTGATGAACCTGAATCCCGATGGGGCCACCGTGCGCAGAAATGGCACAGTGGGCTGGATGAAACTGTCCGACATTCTGCCCGGAGATGTCCTGATCGTCAAACCCGGTGAACGCATCGCTGCAGATGCCCGACTGATCCGGGGTCAAACCAGTGTGGACGAAAGCCCCATCACCGGAGAAAGCCTGCCCATCGACAAGCAGCAGGGGAGTGCCCTGTATTCGGGAACCGTCAATTTGAATGGGGCCATTGAGGCAGAAGTGCTGAAACCCGCCGGAGAGAGCACGCTGGCCAGATTGATCGAACTGGTGGAAAAAGCCGAGCACGAAAAAAGTCCCACCGAAACCCTGGCAGAAAAATGGGAAAGCCCTTACGCCACTGCTGTCCTGATCAGTGTTCCTGTGGTGTTTGCTGTGCTGCACTACCTCTTCAACCTGTCTATAGATGCTGCCTGGTACCGGGCCATGACCTTCATGGTGGTGGCGAGTCCCTGCGCCGTGGTGATCAGCACCCCTGCCGTGATGCTCAGTGCCATGGCTGCCAGTGCCCGTGCAGGCGTACTTTTCAAATCCAGCGCAGCCCTGGAAATCCTGGGACGCATCAAAACCATTGCGCTGGACAAAACTGGAACCCTGACCCACGGAAAAATGCGACTCACGGATGTGCAGCAGGTTTCTGGCACAGAAACAGAGAACTGGAAGGGCATTGACGCTCTGGAGAGCCACAGTGAACATCCCGTAGCAGTTGCAGTGATGCAGCATGTTCAGGAAAAACAATTTGCAGAAAAGCTGGATCTGCAAAATGTGGAAGCCATTCCTGGTCAGGGCATTCAGGGCAAACAGGGAGAACGCACCTTCTGGGCAGGCACCCGCAAAATGGCCCTCAGCATGAACGCAGTGCTGACCCCTGAACAGGAAGCCACCCTGAGCAACTGGGAAAACCAGGGCAAGAGCACCATCATTTACGGTGTGGAGGGTCAGGTGCAGATGCTCCTCGGGATTGCAGACACCCTCAGGCAAGATGCCCGAGAAATGATTCACGAGCTGGTTGCACTGGATGTGAATCCGGTCATGCTGACCGGAGACCGGGAAGGCGTTGCAAAAGAAATTGCCCGCCAGGTGGGCATCAAAGATTACCGGGCAGAACTGCTTCCCGAACACAAACTGGATGTGATCAAGGCC
The DNA here is from genome assembly GCF_014646895.1 of Deinococcus roseus. Classification (NCBI taxonomy): domain Bacteria; kingdom Thermotogati; phylum Deinococcota; class Deinococci; order Deinococcales; family Deinococcaceae; genus Deinococcus; species Deinococcus roseus. The sequence goes on along the minus strand of NZ_BMOD01000001.1, from coordinate 27,820 downwards.
CTGAACGTCCCCAATGCGCACGTGGGAGATGGGGTCAATGATGCCCCTGCCCTCAATGCCGCCAGCATTGGGATCTCTCTGGCCAGCGGCACCGACATCGCCATGGAAAGTGCAGACGTGGTCTTGATGAACGGAGACCTCACGAGGCTTTCTGGCGCAGTCAGACTGGCCCGCAAAGCCAACCAGACCGTGATCTTCAACCTGACCTTTGCCTTTGCCATCATTGTGGTGGTCGGCATCCTCAGCGTGTTTGGGAAGGTGCCTTTGCCTCTGGGGGTCATTGCCCACGAAGGCGGAACGGTGTTTGTGGTGTTCATGGGACTCAGGTTGCTGGGGGAGAGGGTAAAGACACGCTGACCCTCCTCAGCTACAATCAGCAGCATGAGGGAAAGCAAAGGCAGGTACATTTCAACAGATGGGACGATAGAGTTCAACATTGCCATTTATTCTGACTGGATTAGATTTGAGTTGTTTGGCTTAAAAATTGATTGCGCTCTGGATTACATCTCGATTGGCGACAATTGGATTTTCGAGGGATATTTTGAGTTTGATTTACCAGTACTGATTTCAAGAGATTCGCCTCAAGAATCTGTTTTTTGCTTTAAAATCCAGTATTTGAGGGAGTATCCTTATGTTAATTCTGAAATGAGTCTAAATAATGCAAGGATCTTTACAGATGAATGGATTGAAGGAAGCAAAATTGAAAAATACAACCAGGATTTTTATTTTGTGTGTTGTGCCACCTGCAAGTGGGGCGCAAAATTTGAGGCCAGTGCTGAAGGTTACGCCTGTTACGCTGAAACAGAAAATGATAGGCTCATCCTGTTGAGATCCCCCAAATATCCTTTCGTCTGGGCTGGGATTGACAGGTTGCCGTGTGTTCTCCCCACCCACCATTGTGATCAATTCGAATTGCGCCCTGGTCATCCTGCCCTTGCTCCAGAACAACCATGAAGATGGTTCTGCTTTTCGTACAATCTTGACTGTAAACCTCCTGATACCCTGAAAGTCAATCTTCTGTGTCGTCTTTGACGCATGGCAAACCCTAAGCTGGAATTGCTGTTCTGGACGGTGTGTCTGTCCAATCAAAGCAGCAGACTTTTTTCTATGGATCTTCTATGGATCAAGGAGGTTTTATGACCGCACTCAAACCCAACACCCAGAGGATCAGCATCAAAAACGCCAGTCCTGCAGAACGCATTGTTGTGGGAGGCCTGGGGGCAGGTTTGATCCTGCTGGGCCTGCAGAGGACGGGCAGGGTCAGGGCTTTCCTCAGCAGTGCCGGAGCCATCATGGTGTCCAGTGCAGCCATGGGCAAAAGCCCTTACAACACCCTTGCCAAAATTCGACGCACCGAGAGCAACGACATCAAAGTTGACAAAGCAGTGACCATTGGCCTTCCTGTGGAACAGCTGTACGCCTTCTGGCGCAAATTTGAAAACCTTCCACGCTTCATGAGCCACCTGGAGTCCGTGAAAGAAGAAACACAAACCCGCTCCCACTGGGTGGCAAAAGCCCCTGCAGGAACCCATGTTTCCTGGGATGCAGACATTGTGGAAGATGCTCCCGGTGAAAGAATTGCCTGGCGGTCTGTGGAAGGATCCATTGTTCCCAACGAGGGTTATGTGGAATTCAGGGCCGCTCCCCAGGGCAGGGGAACAGAAGTGCGGGTCAGCCTGATTTACCATCCACCTGCCGGAACCCTGGGGGCAGGGGTGGCAAGGCTTTTCGGAGAAGAGCCTGCCCAGCAGGTCGAACATGACCTCAGACGTTTGAAAAGGCTGCTGGAAGTGGGACTGGAACCCACCACCGAAGGGCAATCCAGTGGTCGCAAGGGTCTTTTGAGCGAAGGGCTTGCGAAACTGTTTGACAACGGGAGAACCTCATGAAGGCTCTGGTCTGGCAGGGTGTGAACCGGGTGGGCATTGAAACGGTGCCCGATCCCCAGATCCTGCAACCCACCGATGCCATTGTTAAAGTCACCTCGACCGCCATTTGCGGTTCGGATTTGCACCTGCTGGACGGGTATGTGCCCAGCATGGTGCATGGAGACATCCTCGGACATGAATTCATGGGTGAAGTGGTCGAGGTGGGCAGCGAGGTCAAAAAAATCCAGGTCGGTGACCGGGTGATTGTGCCCTTCCCGATCAGCTGTGGACACTGCTGGTACTGTCAGCAGGGCCTGACTTCTCTCTGTGACAACAGCAACCCCAATTTTAAACTGGCAGAAACCATGTGGGGTTACTCACCCGCAGGGATTTATGGGTACTCCCATATCACGGGTGGATATGCAGGTGGTCAGGCCCAGTATGCCCGCACGGTTTTTGCAGATGCCAACCTGTTCAAAGTCCCCGATCACCTTTCAGATGATCAATTGCTGTTCTTGACGGACATTTTCCCAACGGGTCACATGGCTGCAGAGAACTGCAACATCCATCCTGGAGACACCGTGGCTGTTTTTGGCTGTGGTCCTGTGGGTCAATTCACCATTCGCAGTGCATTTCTGCTGGGCGCAGAGCAGGTGATCGCCATTGACCGCTTCCCGGAACGTCTGGATCTGGCCCGTCAGGCTGGAGCCGTGACCCTCAATTACGAAAAAGAAGACGTGTTTGAAAAACTGAAGATGCTGACCGGAGGGCGTGGCCCGGACAGTGTGGTGGACGCAGTTGGCATGGAAGCCCACGGCACCGGACTGATGGGCGTCGCAGATGCCGTCAAGCAGACCACCCGCGTGCTGGAAACCGAACGCCCCCATGCGCTCAGGGCAGCCATCATGGCCTGCCGCAAAGGAGGGACGGTCAGCGTCCCTGGCGTGTATGGAGGTCTGGGAGACAAGATCCCCCTGGGCTCCCTGATGAACAAGGCCCTGACCCTGCACACCGGACAGACCCACGTTCACCGCTACCTGGACCGCCTGCTCAAACACATCCAGGATGGGGACATTGACCCTTCGGTGATCATCACCCACCGCATGCCCCTGGATGAGGCTCCGCAGGCATACAAGATCTTCAAGCACAAACACGAGAACTGCATCAAGTGCGTGCTGGACCCCTGGGCAGATCACTCCACCCACACCCAGGATGCTGAAAAACCTGAAACGGTTGAGCAATAAAGCAGAGCAATAGAAACAGGGCCACAAAGCCCAACGCAAGAAGACCAGAAAGCTTAAAATTTCTGGTCTTCGGTTTTTTGAATGCCTTTTGCTTCTGCTCTGGCATGGCTCTGGATTTCCCGTTCCAGAAAATAATTGAGCAGGGTCCTCAGGGCTGCAATGGCGGCCAGCTTTCCAATTTCATCCCAGGTGGGGGCCACAGCGGTGCGCAGAATGTCGGCGGCCAGCTCAAATTCCAGGGCCACTGCCAGCCAGCGGGCCAGCTTCAGACGCACTTCTTCCTGGCCGCGGTCTGGAACCCCAGGACGGGAAAACATCACCCTCAGGGTTTTCCAGGCAGCCTGCACAATGGCAAAACCAATGATCAGGCCCGCCACCCCTTCGGTCACAAAGGCCAGAATGTTGGTCCAGTGCTTGATGGTTTCTTCCATGCTGTCTGAAGCTTAGAAGAAGTCCTGCATCTTTCAGTAGCATTGCTGGCATTTGTGGCCTTCAGGGGAGGGTTCAGCTTTTGGGGATGGGTTGCAGCATGGTTTTGACCAGTTCGATGGCAGCCCTGGACCCCAGGATCTGCAGGGTGTCTCCGGTGTGGAGTTCTGTGGACCCCCTGGGGATCACGTACTCACCTGAGCGCAGGATCAGCACCAGCAGGGCCTCTTCGGGCAGGTGGGCATCCACAATGCGCACACCATTCAGAGGAGAATGTTCTGGGATGGTGATTTCTTGCAGGTCGTTTTTGTTGCGCCCTGTCGGGGTGTAATCCAGAGGCATGGGTTTTTCTTTGGAGCTTTTGCTGCCCACATTGAGCCAGCGGGCCACCAGAGGCAAACTGGTGCCCTGAATCAGAATGGAAGAAAGCACAATGAAGAAAGCAGCATTGAAGATGGTCTGGGAGTGTTCCACGCCAGCCAGCAGGGGAAAGGTGGCCAGCGTGATGGGCACGGCACCCCTGAGGCCCACCCAGGCCACCATGGTTTTCTCTGCAAAAGGCATTTTGGAAAAGAGCGTGCTCAGGTAAACACTCAGAGGCCGGGCCAGGAACATCAGGACCAGGGCCAGCAGCATGGCGGGCTGGGCCACCGCAAGCAATTGGGACGGGAAAACCAGCAGTCCCAGAATCAGGAACATCCCAATGCTCATCAGCCAGGAAATGCCGTCGTGGAAGTGAATGATGCTCTTGCGGTGAATGAATTCACTGTTGCCAATCACAATGGCGGCCAGATACACCGCCAGAAAACCACTTCCTCCAGCCACCGTGGTGATGCCGTACACCAGCAAAGCCAGACCCAGGCTGAGCACCGAGTACAGTCCATCAAACATCAGGTTGCTGCGGTTGAACAGCATCACGGCAAAGCGCCCCAGCACCAGTCCAAATATGGCCCCGATGGACATCTCCTGAATGAACTCTGGAATGATGGAATACCACGGGTGGTCCGGGTGTTTGATCAGTTCAATCAGGCCGATGGTCAAAAAGACCGCCATGGGGTCGTTGCTGCCAGACTCAAATTCCAGCAGGGGTTTGATGCTGCCTTTGAGGTCCAGTGCCCGCTCTTTCAGCACACTGAACACCGCGGAGGCATCTGTCGATGCCACCACAGCCCCCATCAGCAAGGCCTGCATCAGGGGCAGGTGAAACAGCACCATTGCGGCATATCCTGCCACCCCGGTGGTGATTAACACACCGAATGTGGACAGCACAATGCCTCTTCTTAAAATGGGTTTGGTGCTTTTCCAGTGGGTTTCCATTCCGCCTGTGTACAAAATGAACACCAGTGCGATGATGCCCACAAACTGGGTGATGGTGTAATTGGCAAAGGCAATCCCTCCGGGCCCTTCGCTGCCTGCCACCATGCCAATGATCAGAAACAACAACAATCCGGGAACACCCAGACGGCCTGAGAGTTTGCTGGTGACAATGCTGAGAATCAGCAGCAATGCGGCCACCAGAATGGAAAGTTCGGGAGAAACATGGATCATCAAAGACCTCCAGATCAAAACAGATCAAAAAAGAACACCTGTCCCGAAGATGGGACCAAAAACGGGGACTTCAAAATGCCATCTGAAAAATCAGAAGAGACAGAATAAGGTGTGATGCATTTTCAGGGGGCATCCAGTTGTTGCCGTTGAAAAAACAGGAGCCTGCACAGGGATTGAAAATGCACTCCGGGTTTGCAATGGATCAGCATGGGCAGCCAGAGTTTCTGAACCCTGGAAAGGGTGGGTTGCCAGGGCAGAAGGGGCAGAAAAGAAGGGTCCGGGTTTGACCGATCCTGTTGCAGCGCTGCCAGAGTGCCCTGCTGGGGCACGGTGTACACCAGATGCACAGCCCATCCCTGTGAAATTTGCTGGGGATGCAGGGTCTGATGCTGTAGTTCTGCTTTCCAGCGCACAGGTGCCCACAAAACCAGCAGTGCCAGCAAAACCAGTTGCAACAGCAAGGTGCTGTGCTTCTGGTCTGCATGGTTGTGTGCTGTGCTTCTGGTCATGTTGCAGGTGTCCTGTTCAGAAGGGGAGGTTTGAGGAAACTGAAAAACCAAAACGGAGGCTGATCGTCAGACTCCGCCAGGCCAACATATGGAGGTTGGACTCCAGGTTTGCACCTCAGTTGCTTTCAGTTTAAAAGAAGCTGCATCAGGAGCGCAAGTTTTGAGATCTTTCTGTCGGGGGCTCTGTCTGTCAGGATTCAGGCAGATGAAGGTGAACCTGGCAAAACAGGGCAGCAGGCCAGGGTGGACAGAAAAGGATTTCCCTCAGGATAAAGGTGTGTAGGAAGGAAGTGAGGATTCCATAAAACCCACAGAGGAAGGCACCTATTGACAACGTTTTCATATACCGGTAAATTGATAACCATAAGCATCAAAACTCAATGTCTTGCTGTGGCCTGAACTTCAGGTCGCGCGAAAATCCCCGTACTGTTGCTGCCATACAGCAATGTCGCCTCTGCTGTGTTCTTTCTGCAGGGGGTGAAATCTGCTTGCACCAGCAGCGCACAAAGGGATTTCAGAAGGATTTCGAGGCGGTCCATTGTGCTGAGAGGTCTGGGAACGTCACTCAGTTTGCAGGACCCATTCGCCAGCACCACCGAAAGGAGCATCATGCACATTTCTCGATCTGTTGCTTTATTTGCCACCCTGACCCTCGCTCTGGCCGCCTGTGGACAGCCGACCCCACCCGCCGGTTCAGCTTCTCAGGCAGGCACAGTCATTCCCAACGCAGATTACACCCAGGGCGTGGCGGTCTCGGGCAGCACAGCAACCATCTGGTTCAAATCTGTGGTGAACACCACCTGGGTGGATGTGCACTACAAGGTCAACGGTGGAGCCCAGCAAAATTTTCGCATGACCTACAACAGCAGCACTGCCCGCTATGAAAAAACCCTGACGGTGGCCAGCGGAAACGTTCTCACCTACAACTTCACTTACAACAATGGCACCCCTGCCTACGACACCCCCCAGTTCTCCTACACCGTGGGAGGCACCACCAACCCACCCCCGCCCGTGACCTCGGGATCCATTTTCTCCATTGCTGCATCTTCCATTCCTGCCCCCACCGGAAGCGGCGTGATGACCTTCAAGGTGCTGAACGGCACCAACGGAGCCTACGCAGACAACAACATCTACTGGGGCATCCTGGGCATCAATCCTGCCAACGGACGCTGGAGCTACCTGGACCGCAATGGCGTGCTGCAACCCATCTCAAACGCGCTGAATGATGCCAGTGGCCACCTGGTCAAGAACAACATCAACTACGCCAACATCTACACCCGCATCAGCGAGGCCAACTGGGTCAGCATGCCCAGAATCACCTCCGGGCGCATGTTCCTCTGTGTGGGAAGCCCCTGCTACATCAAGACCTTTGACACGGGTTTTGCTGGCCCAGACATCAACAACCCCACCGACCCCAACCGCAGCATCTACTTTGACTTCATCGAGTTCACCGTGGACGCCACCGGTTACCACGGCAACACCACCCGGGTGGACGGCTTCGGATTCCCCATCCAGCATAGGCTGGTCAACAAAGCAGGCAACTACGACAAAACCGTGGGTGAACTGGAAAGCGAAACCCGCTCTGGCCTCTTCACCAAGTACCAGAACGAGGTGCCAGCCGAATTCAAACACCTGGGCACCCTGCAATCTCCCTACCGCATTGTGGCCCCCATCTTCGGGAACTTCAAAGCCGGGGGCAGTCAGGCCAACTACTTTGCGAGCTATGTGAACCAGTACTGGACCACCACCCCCACCAAACCCAACACCCAGGAAATCTTCCTGTGCAATGGCAATGCAGCCAATGCCCAGGCCTGTGCAGCGGTGAACCGTCACATTTACCAGACCCCCTCTGCCTGGAACACCCCCTCGCAGTATTACCTGGCTGGACCGGCCAACTACTACGCCAAGTTCTGGCATGACCACAGCTACAACAAACTGGCTTACGGTTTTGCTTACGACGATGTGAACCAGCAGGCCGCCTACCTGGAAGTCGGCGACCCCAAAGGCCTGATCATTCGCGCCGCCTGGTAAAACCCAGAATTTCAAGCTGTTCTCAAAAGAACCCCTTCAAAAGAACCCCTTCAAAAGAACCCCTTCAAAAGAACCCAGAGGCTTTGATGCTTCTGGGTTCTTTTTTGGGTCGATTCTGCTCCTGAAAAGTGCTGGTTTTTTGTTTCAATCAGAGCCATCCACCCCCATTCTGCTGGGGGAATGGGTGGGAATTCAGGGGAGGTTTTTGCCCTTCAGGGGGGACAAAGTGGAAGAAGTTTCATGAATCTGGAAGAAGTGGGGGAGAAGGTGGGGAATTGTGGTAAAAGGGGGGGAATTGTGGTAGCTTGATGCTTAGGTGACACAAAGATAACACGTCACTCAACTTACTCCTGAAGCTCAGATGCAACAGGGGTGGTGGAGATCTGCTGACATGCCCTTCGGAGAATACGATTACGCCATGGACGACAAAGGTAGAGTGGTCATCCCTCCTGCCTTCAGAGAGTTCATCGAAGATGGCATGGTGATCACCCGGGGCATGGAAGGTTGCCTTTACGTCTTTCCGCTCGATGTCTGGAAACGCCTGGAAGAGCAACTGGAAAAGTTGCCCCTCACAGACGCCCCCTCCAGGTCCTTCGTGCGGTTTTTTTACAGTGGAGCAAGCAAAAACCGCCTGGACAACCAGTACAGACTGTCCATCCCGCATCCCCTGCGTCAATTCGCCCAGCTGGAAACAGCGGTGGTGGTGGCCGGGGCGCCGAACCGTCTGGAATTGTGGAATCCAGAGCGCTGGAACCAGGTGCTCTCCGAGGTGCAAACCTCGCCACCCAAACCCGAGCTGCTGGACAACTTTATCGCCTGAGGAGCATCATGGAGTACAGTCACATTCCCGTATTGGCAAAAGAAGTGGTGGAGGGGCTTGATCCCCGTCCTGGCAAGGTGTTCATTGATGGCACCCTGGGCGGAGCAGGCCACACCCGACTGCTGCTGGAACAGGGCGCCCAGGTGTATGGAATCGATCAGGACCCTTTCGTGATTGGCCGCACCCCTGAGTTGCCCGGACTCACCGTCTTGCAGGGCAACTACCGCGACATGCTGGAACTGATGCAGCCCACCGGAATCACCCAGGTGGACGGCATCCTGCTGGACATTGGGGTTTCCAGTTTTCAGCTGGACGACTCCGCACGGGGTTTTTCCTACCACGAAGAAGCCCCGCTGGACATGCGCATGAGCCAGGAAGGCCTCTCTGCCTTTGAGGTCATCAACGAATACGACCCTGAGGACATTGCGGCCATCCTGTATGAATACGCAGAAGAACGCCACAGCCGCAGAATCGCCCGTTACATTGTGGAAGCCAGAGAGAAAAAACCCATCGAGACCACCACCGAGCTGGCCGCCATCATCAAGCGGGCCTACCCGGGTCAGCATGCCAGAGGCATCCACCCCGCCAGACGCAGTTTTCAGGCCCTCAGAATCCATGTCAACGACGAACTGGGTGCTTTAAAAGACGGTCTGGAAGCAGCAAAAGCCCTGATCAAACCGGGCGGCAGACTGGCTGTGATCAGTTTCCACAGCCTGGAAGACCGCATCGTGAAGCAATTTGTCAAAGGCAACCACGGCTTCAGACCCCTCACCAAGAGGCCCGTGGAGGCCAGCGAAGAAGAACTGGAAATCAACCCCCGCTCCCGCAGCGCCAAATTGCGGGTGGCAGAACGCAGCGAGGAGGGACAGGCGTGAGCTGGCAGGACCGGGCGGTGCGCTACATGCTGGTGTACTTCATTCTTGCCACAGTGCTGGTGGCCTGGAGGTACTTTCAGCGCGACCTTCCCACCCGGATTGTGGATTTGCAGGACCAGGAAGAGCAGCTGTACAACGAGCGCAGCAACCTCTCCATTGAACTGCAATCCCTCACCAGTCCGCTGCGCATCCGCGAATGGGCCGTCAAAAACGGAATGATTCCTTTCTCAAACGCCAAAAAAGAACAGGCCATCTTCGAAGCACCCTCCCAGGAAACCCTCACCATCCCACAACCCAAACCTCTGGAGGTTGAGACCCAGTGGAACTGAAACGCATCAAAATCCGCTCTAGAGTCCTGCTGGGCTTCAGCATCTTCATGTTCCTGATTCTGGTGTATGCCTACGCCAAGCTGGAATGGCACATGCCCAACCAGCCTGCCCTCAATCCCAACCTGGTGCGAGGACGCATCCTCACAGAAGACGGAACCATCCTGGCCCAGACCATTCCAGGTGCGAAATACGGTGAATTCAAACGCATTTATCCCCAGAAAACCCTGGCAGGACAATTGATTGGTGTGATGGGCACCGACCAGGGCCTCTCGGGCCTTGAGCGCTTCTATGAAGAAGAACTGCGGGCAGGGCACGATGTGATCACCTCCATTGACCCCTGGGTGCAGGCGATTGTGGAAGCCCACCTCAACACCCAGGCCACCGAAAACATGGGTGAATATGGCAGTGCCATCGTGCTGGACACGCACAGCGGGAAAATCCTGGCGGCCGCCACCTGGCCTCCCTTTGACCCCAACAAGTGGCGCTCTTACCCGGATTTCCAGAAGCAGTGGCAAAACCGTCCCTTCATGGACACCTATGAACCAGGCAGCGTGGTGAAAGCCCTCACGGTGGGTGCTGTGATGAACGATGGCCTTACCACCCCAAACAGCTGGTATGACACCCCCATGGCCCGCAAGATTGGGGGAGCCACCATCCACGATTCGGTGTTTCACCCCCCCAAACTGGACACCCAGCACATCCTGCGCTACTCCAGCAACATCGGGATCAGCCACCTGGTGGAAAATTACAGTGACCAGCAGATGTACGAATACTTCAAGGGTTACGGCATTGGTCAGGACATCCCGCTGGAGACCTTGCCTGCCCAGGGTGGCATCCTGTACAACTGGAAGAACTGGAAACTGATCCAGAAAGTCAACATGGGTTTTGGTCAGGGCCTCACCACCACCACCCTGCAGATGGCGGCTGCCTACAACGTGCTGGCCAACGATGGACGCTACATTGCCCCCTACCTGATCAGTGCAGACCGCATCCGGGAAGAACGGGAAGTGCTGCGCCCTGAAACGGCCCGCACCATGCGCACCATGCTCAGAAACGTGATCGAGGAAGGCATTCCCACCGCGGCCAGTGTTCCTGGATATCAGCTGGGAGGCAAAACCGGAACCGCCCAGGTGGTGGTGAACGGACGCTACTCCAGCGAAATTTACAACAGCGTTTTCGCAGGTTTCTTCCCCAGCAACCAGCCCAAAGTCACCATGGTGGTGATGGTGCACGGGGCCAAGAAAAACCACCACGGTTCACAGCTTGCGGCCCCCATCTTCCGGGATGTTGCTTCTGAAATGCTCTCTGCCTGGGGTTTGCCTCCAGAGTGGGACATCATGGCAGAGCAAAAAGAGATCCGACTCAACCGGAAACCCTGAAACATTTCAAGGCACCCCTTCAAAACCCCCCTTCAACCAGAAAAAGACCCGCAAACAATGCGGGTCTTTTTCTGGTTGAAGGGGGGTTTTGGGCTATTCCAGCACCATCAGTGAAGCATCTTTGATTTCTTGCAGCACCTGACTGGTGATGGATTTTCCACCCACCAGGGTGACCATGTTCCAGCCTGCTTTGAGGGACACATTCAGGCCTTTGTCTCCAGAAATGACGGTGTTGTCTGCGACATACACCATCACCACATTGGATTTGCCGGTCATCAGGGTGGTGTCCAGCAGTTTTTCGTTGCTGGAGTACTTTTTGTTGTTGTCCGAGTCAATGTAGGTGAAGAGTTTCAGTTCGGTGGTGGCGGTGCTGTTGCTGACCTTGACATTGCCCACCACACCAGGCCAGGTCAGGGTGTCGCCAGACAGTGACCAGAGGCCTCTGGCAGGAGCATCATCTGGCAGTTGCAGTGAAAAAGCGTTTCCTGACAGGGCCGTGCTGCTCCACTCGTATTGCGGGGTGCCAGAAGGATTGACCACAAAGACGGCCAGACGGGCGTTTGCCTTGACGGGTGTCTTGAGGGTGCCTTGCAGGTTCAGTGCCAGAGCACTGCTGGTGAGCATCATGACGAGGGTGAGGTTTATGCGGTTCATGGCTTCCCTGGCCTTTCATTTTCACAATAACACAGGGGGTCCTCATGTTGAATTGTAGCTTTGTTTAACTTCTGCAGGGAATTCATCTGGTGCCACTCAATTCAGCAACTCCCCTGGAAGCCTCAGGGTGAAAGCTGGGATCTCCACATGAAAGTTTTCTCCGTGCTGGTGCTTACACAGGTACTTGCCCTGCATCAGGGCTGGAACATTTCTGACCTGCACCCAGGAACTGTACTCAAAATGGGTGTTGCTCTCGATGATGGGTTGCAAACCCACCACGCCTTCGCCCTGCACCTCAGTGGTTTCTCCAAGGGCATCCCGGATGATCCAGTGTCTTTCCAGCACCTGGATGGGGTTGGCATGCAGGTTTTGAATCCAGATCAGGTATGAAAACACATACAGCCCTGTTCTGGAAGCATCCGGCCTGAATTCCGCAGTGACCCGCACAATCACACCCATGGTTCACACCATCTTATCTTTTTTTGGTTGTTAAAGAGGAGGTTGTGAGGCAGGACAACCTGGCAGGACAGCCTGGATTAAACTGAAGCATGCGGGTGATTCTGGCAGGATCCAGGGACCATGACCACTTTGATGACAGCGACCTTCTGAAAGCCATTTCGGACAGCTGTTTCGAAATCACTACAGTGCTGACCACAGGTGACACAGGTGTGGCTGAACTGGCTGCAGGGTGGGCCAGAACACATCAGGTTCCACTGGAGGTGTTTGCCAGGGATCCTCTGGATTCCAGCAAAGCTGCTGCAGCCAGACGCAACTCCAGAATGGCAGATCAGGCAGATGCACTGATCTGCTTGCACCATGGAACCAAAGGCACCTGGAGCATGATGCAGGAGATGCGCAGGCGCGGAAAACCTGTGTTTGAGGTGGCGTTTCAGGACCACACCTGACCGGACAACTGGGCAATACGTCCCTGTTGGCAGGCACAAAATCGGTATAGTGTTAAAAGATATGTTGCCGTACCGAGTTCAACACCGAGATGTCCCAGAGCAGCAGGTGATCTGCCTGCAGGGTGTGGTCAATGCTTTTGAGTTGCCAGCCTTTCTGCAACAGGGCCTCACCACACTGGCCCAGCATGCCACCCAGAACCAGACCGAAATCAGCGGGGCACCTTTCGTGCTTTACCATGAGCCTGTCAATGAGCAAGATGCTGGAGCCGTGGAATTGTGCCTTCCTGTGGAAAATGCAGTTCCACAAAGTGAAAGCATTTCTCTGAAATCAGACCGTGCCCACCGGGAGATGTTCGTGACCCTGAGTTTCCAGCAGGTGCAGGAAGGCAACCTGATGGGAGCCTATGAAAAAATCCGTCTGCTGATGCCAGGAAAGGGCCTTCGTGCAGAGGGCTCTCCCAGAGAGGTGTACTTCAACTTCAATCCTGCGCCAGAAGGTGAAGAAGCATTTCTGGATGTGGCTTTCACTGTGGTTCCCCAGGGCTGCTGTGGCGGGTCCCTGACCTGCGCTGGCCCTTCTGCAAATCCTGCAAATCCTGAACACCTCTGTTGACATGGGACGCAAATTTACCGTCCAGGGCACCAACCAGAATTTCACCTGCCAGAACTGCGGCTTTGAAGTGCCAGCCTTGCAGAACGGCAGTGTGCGCAACCACTGCCCCCGTTGCCTGCACAGTTTGCACGTGGACATCCAGCCCGGAGACCGTGCAAACCCCTGCAAAGGCATGCTGGAACCCGTGGCTGTAGAGCACAACGCCAAAAAAGGCTGGATCATCGTGCACAAATGCAAAAAGTGTGGCGAGGTGTCCCGCAACAAAGCAGCACTCGACGACCCCACCCCCGACGATTACGACCTGATCATCAAACTCACCCAGGACAGAGAACCCCTGCTTTAAGGAGAACACATGAATGAAGCTTTATGGGTTTTGATTGCCCTGCTGGTGGTGGTGCCTGCTGGCCTGCTGGTGCTGGTGAACACCACCCTGAAAGGCACCCACAGTGGAAAAACATTGAGAAACATTGCTTATTTGCAACTGGCTGTTGCCATGGTGGCCATTGCGGTTAAAATTGTGCGAGGATAAGATCCTGCTGTTTTGTTGGGGTGTGCGTTTGAGATTTTTGCGGGTGAGATCCCCCTGTCCCCCGTCAGCGTTGGGGAATTTCTCTTGTCCTACACCAATTCCCCAACGCTGACGGGGGAACCTTCGAGCGAATGCGAGAAGCAGGGGGATCTAGCCGTTCAGTGCTCCCAGACGCTCATCTTCACTCCAATCCTAAGGGGGAACGCCCAGAGCAAAGCGATGGGCAGGGGGATCTCACGTGGTCGCCCTCTCAAACACCTTACCCCTTCACATCGAAGACTGCCCCAGACCTCTGGGTCGGGTTTCGTAGCCCACGGCATTCAGGGCACCATGGGCCTTTTCCAGCAATTCGCCAGTTTCAAAGCCCAGACGCAAAGCTCCGCCCTCTTCCCGGATGGCCAGCACCTCAATGTCCTTGATGTTGATGCCCTTGTCGCCCAGGATGTTGGCGATGCGGCCAATTTCACCGGGACGGTCAGGAATGGCCACCACCAGATCAAAAAGCCCAGGGATCAGGCTGCGTTTCACGATGGGCAGGCTGTCTCTGGTGCGCTTGCCTTCCATGGCAGATTCAAACAGGGTTTCCGGGCTTTCCAGTTGCTCTTCCAGATGATCCAGTTCTTTTCTGAACCTGGAAATGGCTTCTTTCAGTGCATCTTTGTTGTTGATCACCATGTCGCGGCTCATGCGGGGGTCACCGCTGGCCACACGTGTGATGTCCCGGAAGCCCCCTGCAGCCAGCAAAGCCAGACGCTCATCCCGTGCCACCATGTGGGTCAGGGCGAGGGCGGTCATGTAAGGCAGATGGGAAATGGTGGCAATCAGCTGGTCATGCGCATCGGGGGGCATCACCACCGGATTGGCTCCCAGTTTGCTGACCAGCTGCTTCACCCGGTTGAGTAAGGGCAAAGAGGTGCGGGAGGTGGGGGTCAGGACCCAGATGGCGTTTTCCAGCAGGGAAGCCCGTGCTGCAGTCACCCCGGCCTTTTCGCTGCCCGCCATGGGATGACCGGGCACAAAGTTTCTGAGGTCGGAAAGGAGTTCCGTGACTTTGCCTTTGACACTGCCCACGTCGGTGAAAACAGCATCTTCACGGGCATGTTCGGCCAGATCACGGGCAATGCGGGCCAGCGATCCCACCGGGGTGGCCAGCATGATCAAATCTGCCTGGGACACCCAATCTCCGGGGGTGACATATCCCTCATCAATGACGCCCAGGGCCAGGGCCAGTTTCAGGGTTTCGGCATTGGTGTCATAACCAATGACTTTGTCTGCCAGAAAGCGGCCTTTGAGTCCGAGTGCGACCGAGCCACCAATCAGGCCCACACCAGCGATCACCACGGTTTTGAAGGGGTTGGGCGTCACCATACAGGGTAATGTACCACTTTTGCCAGGAAAGGGGGGGGAGTGGGTTTGGCAGAGGGCAGAAGGCAAATTGCCGAGGGCCGAGGGCCGAGAGCTGAAAGCTCAAGGCTTTTCAGGGGTGGCATGGCATTCCCATGGTTTTGATGGGTTGCAAGCAGAAGAACTCAGAACTTTGCTGGACAGCAGCTTTTGCAATATGGCCCTTTTGACTGCAAAAACCAGATCATTCAGTATGCCTTCTGCTTTCTGCCGTTTGCCCTCGGCCCTTGGCTCTCGGCCCTCGGCAATTTGCCTTCAGCCTTCATCCTTCTGCCTTCTGCAACTTGCTCTCCAGCACCAGCATCAAAACCAGCAGCAAGGTGAATCCAGAAAGCTGCACCAGATTTCCGACGTGCTGCAGCACAAAACCCAGCGCCAGCGCCAGCACAGCGAAGACAAATCTGAACTTCAGGCGGTCTATGCCCAGCCAGAACCGGAACAGCACATCTCCCAGCAGGTAAATGAAGAGCCCCAGGGCCAGCAGCATTCCGGGTTCAATCAGGGCGTGTTCTTCTTTATGCGACAGGAAGTTGTTCAGGCCGCCAGCACTGAAAATCACACCCAGCAGCATGATGTAGTGGGCATAACCATAGGCCCGAACAGCCATCACGCTGCGGGCTGGACCTTCCACGGATTCCATGGCCGCTTCGGCTCTGGGATCATCGGTTTCAAAGTAACTCCACCACAGGGCAGCGGTGAGCATCAGGCCCAGCAGGACTTTCAGGATCAGGTTTGCAGACAGGGTTTCTTCGCTGGCCCCTGTGCCCAGGGTGACAATGGATTCACCGAGGGCAATGATCATCACCAGTCCGTGCCGCTCCACAAAGTGGGCACTGCTGACCGAGAACCCTCGCACCCTGCCGATGATGGGACTGAGCACCTGAATCAGGAAAGCTCCTCCCCACAGCCACCAGTCCCATTCGGCATGAACAAAACCTGCCAGCAAAACCAGAGCGGCACTGATCAGGTTGAAAGGGGCGATGCTGAAAATGGCCCTGGCAGAAGCTGCAGACTGTGCACGGGTGAACAGGAAGGCGTGAATGCAGGTGATCAGCAGGTAAGCCACCCCGAACAGAAAGCCACCCCCATCAAAAGCCTTTGGCACCGAAATGGCGACCATCAGAAAACTGCCCATGCCCAGCAGCAGCAAAAAACGGTTGAGGGTGCGTCCGGTGCTGACGTTGTTGGTGAGCCAGGCGTAACCTCCGTACATCCACCAGGTGACGCCCAGAATGAGGGCTGCCTTTGCAAAATCCAGAGCGTCATGGGGATGGGCCACCAGATGGGTGACCTGCGTGATGATGAACACAAAAACCAGATCAAAAAACAGTTCCAGGGTGGAGACCCTGAGGTTGGTTTCACCCTGAGAAGCTGGAGCTTCACTCACATGAGGTTCAGTCACGGTTTGAGTATAGGAGATCCCCCCACGGCTGTGGAGGGATCTCGGAAGAAGGTGTTGGATTTTGAAGATCAGTTGCCCTGGATGAAGATCTTGAAGCAGTTGCCGTTGTTGTTTTCCAGCCATTCGGTGATCTTGTTGCCCGCGTCCACTTTGGCGCAGATGTAGTAGTTGCCGGTGGGGGTGTCTTTGGGGATGCCTGCGCCGATGGGGTAGGTCTTGCTGGCTCCGGCACCCAGGTCATCGGTGTTGCTGGCCCGGCCACCCAGCAGCAGCACATCTTCACTGTAGTTTGGAGAGTAGATGGCCCAGGTGTTGGGGGTGACGGTGTCCGTGGAGAGGATCAGGTCCAGCATGTATCCGTTCACTCCGGCGGTCAGGGTGCCTTTGGCGGTGCCGTTTCCAACGTTGTAGGCAGTCATTTTCACGAAGGCACTGATGTCTTCGCCAGCGTGGGCTGCAGAGGGTCCAGAGACGGCCACTTTCAGGTCAGGAAGCAGGATCTTCACGGGAATCACGGGAGCAGCGGCTTTCTTGGCGCTGTCGATGAACTGGGGGTTTCCGGTTTGCACCAGGTCGATGGCGCAGGCTTGCAGCAGCAGGGGATCCACCACACCATTGTTCTGGCACTGGGTCTTGGCGTTGGTTTCCTGCACCGAGGTCATGGCAGGCAGGGCCGAGGGGAAGTTGGGGACGTTGAACCCGCCGAAGGCTTCTCCAGCACCGTAGTAGAACAGGGACTGGGCTGGGGAAGGAACACGCCAGCTGTCTGCGTAGGTGGTGTACATGGTGTTGAAGTCGATGGGGTTGGGGAGCACCACGCCGTTTCTCAGCTGGAAGTCGTTGGCGGTGTTGCCGTCAAAGTTGCCGAGGAGGCCACGAACGCGGGTCTGTGCACTGGGGGGCAGGATCAGCTTCACATCAATGTAAGCGCCGTTCAGGGTGGCTTCCATCTTCTCGCCGGTGGGGTAGCTGAAGGTGTACTTGTTGCCTGCCTGGGTGACGATGTACCCTCCGCCCATGTTCAAACCGCCTGCCGGAATGTTGGTGGGGGTGCCTGCAGGACCGATGTGCAGGTTTGGTGCGGCTCCGACATAAATTCCTGCTTTGAAGCCGTTCATGGAGGTGGCGACGGCGGTGTTCACGCTGACGGTGCTGCTGCCGCCCCAGGGGCGCTGGCGCACCTGCACCCGGAAGGGGTTCACTGTGGAGAGGCTCAGGTCAAATTCACCGGTGCTCTGGAATTCAATGCCCAGACCGTCACAGCTGGTCAGGTGGGGATCGCCCCAGCTGGTGCAGATGGTGCTGTTGGCGGGTGCAGTGGTGATGTCGATGCCTTTTTCATTGCCGTTGCGGATGGCCATTCTGGATCCGCTGGCAAAGGGACCACTGAAGGTTTCGGTGCCGTCGTTGTAGGCGTAAACGCGGATTTTCACGGCTTTGTCGGCGGGCAGGGTGCCAGCGGGAATGGTGTAGTTGTGGGTGGTGCCAGGGAGGTCGGGGGAATTCCAGCCGGTTCCGCATCCCACACCACAGGACCAGGTGGCGCTCACCACGATGCGGTCCGGGTCGATGGCGTAGCTGCTGTTCCAGGCCACGGGCAGGGGAGAAGCAGCATTCACGGTGGTGGCAGCCACCGGAGCGTTCACAACAGGTGCTCCGGGAACCCAGTCTCTGGCCTGCACGATGCCATCCGGGGTGCGCACAGCCAGCGTGATGCCGTTGCCCACAGCCACTGCAGAGCCCAGATTGCCCTGGTACAGCCCGCCAGAGGTGTGGGGCATGTTGATGGTGTTGACCCGCACGTCGGCTCCGGTGTAACCCACGCCTCCGGTGGTCACGCGAATGTTCTGGTAAAGGGGACCCATGTCGGTGCCCCGCACCAGGTAGGTGGCGGCCTGCTGGGAAATCTGGTTTTCGGTGGTGGACCCAACGGGAGGGGTGCTGTTACAGGATGCGAGAATGAGGGTGAGGGTCAGTGCACTGAAGGCTGGAATGTGCTGTTTCATGGTCTTCCTCCTCTGCCCCCCTGAACTCTTCAGAAGGGTGGCCCGAGATCTGGAAGTTGAAGGGAAGGAACTTCAGATCTCTTTGTTGTTTAGAGGATACAAAGTCGCTGTTGAACACCCCCTGAACGAAGCATGAACACCCATGGGTGCTGTTCAGATGTTGTCCAGAAGCATGTTTTCCTGTGCGTCAAAATGAAGGCATGAAGGTGAATGGATGAAACTTCTGATCTGGGATTTTGATGGAACACTGGGCCATCGGGAAATGGATTTCAAAACGGCATGGAGCACCACAGCAAAAGAACTTCTGGCAGAGCACCATCCAGAAATTGCATATACGGGCGGCATGCTGGGTGCAGGTTTTCCCTGGCACACCTGGGAAACCCCCCATGAAAACCAGCATCCAGACGATTACTGGAACCAGATTGCACAGGTGTACCACCAGCTTTTTGAAACGTTGGGCCTTCAGAAACAGGCCCCTGCCCTCAGCCAGAAAGTGCGCTCCCAGTTCTGTGACCTTCAAAAGTGGCACCTCTACCCGGACACCCTCGCTGTGCTGGAAGCGCTGGCTTTGCAAGGTTACACCCAGGTGATCCTGTCCAACCATGTGCCAGAACTGGAGCAAATCGTGAGGCATCTGGGTCTGTCCAGGGTTTTTGACCACATCTTCAGCAGTGGCACCACCGGATTCGAAAAACCCCACCCGGAAAGTTACCAGATGGTCTTGCGAAAATACCCTCAGGCCACCCGGGTGACCATGCTGGGAGACAACCGCAAAGCAGATGTGATTGAACCCCAGAAGCAGGGCATCCGGGGCATTCTGGTGCGGGCTGTGGACATCGAACTTCTCAGTGTTCCCGGGCTGGATTGCCTGTTGCAAGGCGTTCTTTAAAGGATTGGCACTTTAAGATGTGTGGAAAGGGTCCATCTTGCTGTGAACTGTAAGCTGAAAACTGTAAACTTCTCCACCGACCTTGCCCATCCATTCTTTTGACATGCGCTTCAGGTCAATCTGTGAGCATGTGGGTGCCAGATTCGTCTTTGAGCTGCACCCCACTGAATTGCAACCGCAGGGCCTCTCGGACCAGAAAAAGCAGAGACTGGATGGCGGTTTCATCTGAAAGGCCTTTTGGGTTGATGTTGGACACGCAGTTGCGCTCTGAATCCATGCGGCCCTGTCTGGGGCCATAGGTCAGGTAAGCCCCCAGGCTGTCGCTGGAAGAGAGTCCGGGCCTTTCCCCGATCAGCAGGATGGACAGTCTGGCCTGCAGGAGTTCCCCAATTGGATCGGCAAGGGCGACCCTGGCCTGGGAAGCCAGCACCAATGGAGCCACTGAAAATCCGTTTTGCTGCAAAGCCAGCACCAGTTTGAGGGCCATCCTGACAGCATGCTGGTTGATGGCTGTGGCAGACAGGCCATCCCCAATCACGATCACCACATCTCTTGTTGCCAGTTGCATGTTTTGCAGTTTCTCTTGATCTTCAGGATGCAGCAACCTTCCCAGATCGGGCCTTTTGAGGTACTGGGTGCGGTCTGAGGCCTGAGAATGCACCTGCAGCACTTTCAGATGTTGGGCTTCCAGTTGCTGCTGTATGCCCACAAAATCCGCCGGCTGGTGAATGGCATCTCTGGCTGCAGCATGGGACAGCTGGAAATTCAGGGTCTCAGCTGTGGTGACCGCATGTCCCACCCGTTCCAGCCCCACCCTGGCATGGGTGAACTGTTTCAGGAGGTCCAGGAAGGCAGGTTTTTCTGGAGGGTCGTTCATGCCCGTCCTCCTGAAGGCAGGGCCAGGTTCAGCAGGTTTGCAGGGATGTTCGGGGCCAGTTTGCCACCATTGGTGATCTGAAAGCGTTCCATCCAGGCTTCAAATTCCGGGGCAGGTCTCAGTCCAAACACATCCCGCACATACCAGGCATCGTGGAAAGAGGTGCTCTGGTAATGCAACATGATGTCGTCTGCTCCCGGCACCCCCATGATGAAATTCACTCCAGAAGCCGCCAGCAAAGTCAACAACACGTCCATGTCGTCCTGGTCTGCCTCGGCGTGGTTGGTGTAGCAGATGTCCACACCCATGGGAAGGCCCAGCAGTTTCCCGCAGAAGTGGTCTTCCAGACCTGCCCGGATGATCTGCTTGCCGTCATAGAGGTATTCGGGGCCAATGAATCCCACCACCGTGTTGACCAGATGGGGATTGTACAGGCGGGCCAGACCATAAGCCCGTGCCTCCAGGGTTTGCTGGTCCACGCCATGGTGGGCCTCTGCAGAAAGTGCGCTTCCCTGTCCAGTCTCGAAGTACATGATATTGTTGCCCACCGTGCCCCTGTTCAGGGAAAGCCCGGCCTGATGGGCTTCATGCAGCAAGCCAGTATCGATGCCAAATCCCTTGTTGGCTTTTTCTGTGCCTGCAATGCTCTGGAAAATCAGGTCCATGGGTGCGCCTTTTTCGATGGCCTGAATCTGGTTGGTGACATGGGTCAGCACACAGGACTGGGTGGGCAAGTCCAGCTTCAGCCTCAGGTCGTCCATCAGGTTCAGCAGGTTGCAGACGGAATCCACCTGATCCAGTGCCGGATTGATGCCCATCACTGCGTCCCCGATGCCCAGCATCAGACCGTCCAGCATGGAAGCCAGAATGCCTTTTGGATCATCGGTGGGATGGTTGGGTTGCAGCCGTGTCGAAAAGTGCCCCTCCAGACCCACCGTGCTGCGAAAAGCCGTGACCACCCGGCACTTGCGGGCCACGGTGATCAGGTCCTGATTGCGCATCAGTTTGCTCACCGCTGCTGCCATTTCCGGTGTGATGGCCCACTTGAGGTCTGTCAGTTTTTCGGTGGTGGTCTGGGGGTCCAGCAGAAATTCACGGAATTCGCCCACGGTCAGGGAAGCAATCTCCTGAAATGCAGCCCGATCATGGGAGTTCACAATCAGGCGGGTGACTTCATCTTCCTCGTAAGGAATGAGCAAATCCTGCAGGAACACCGTCAGGGGCAATTCGTCCAGCAGGTGCCTTGCTGCCACCCGTTCGGTCTGGGAAACGGCAGCCAGACCAGCAAGATGGTCCCCGGATTTCTCTGGAGACGCTTTTGCCAGCAGGGTTTTGAGGTCTGCAAAAAGGTGGGTGGTCTGGCCCAGCTTGATTCGGTGCATGTGTTGCCTCCAGAAGAAAAACCTGATCGTCTGCCAGCCCTGAATGCTGCTTCTGGATGACACTGTAAAGCATTTGACAGAAGAACAGGAGGTGGTCCCTCTGGGGTGTTGTTCCACAAAACAGACCCTGGGGTGCGTTGCAAAGGCCAGTCCTGATCATGGAGGTGGAATTTTGAAAAGCGAAACACCAAAAAACACCCGGAATGGATGTCCGGGTGTTTCAGCCCTGGATTGCTTTTCCAGAGTGGATCAGTTTTCCACTTCGGCAGTCACTTCCACGGGAAAATTCAGGGAAGCGGCCACAGAGCAGTATTTTTCGTGGGAAAGATGGGCAGCTTTTTCAAGTTGTTCTTTTGTGACCCCAGGACCACTGCCAATGTGTTTCAGGGTGACTTTGATGTATCTGGCAGGGATGCCCTCGGCCCGTTCGCCTTCGGCCTCGATGCGGTAGGTGGCGAGGGGGGTCTTGCGTTTGCGCATGATCTCCACCACATCCACGGCGGTGCAGGCGGCCAGAGCGCCCAGCAAGGCCTCCATGGGTCGCACGCCCACCTTCACATCACTGTTGTCAAAGAGCACCTGTTGCCCTGTTTCGTTCATGCCCACGTAACGCTGTTCTCCGAGGTGATGCAAAACCATTTTCTTCACAGCCATGAGCAACAATGTAACAGATTGAGTACGGGACATTGAGAGCCCATATACCCTTTAAGATGAAGGAATGCGCAGTGTTCGTGTTCTTCTGACAACCATGGTGGGGATGGCAGGCAGCCTGGTGGCTTATGGAGCGGTGTACAACCACTTCCGGCCCCATGCAGGCATTGCCGATCCAGCGCTGGCTTATCGCATGGTTCCTCTGGAGCTGCTTTTTGGTCTGCTGATGGGCTGGTGGGTGTTTCAGGCTTTTGGCAACAAATTGCAGGCTGCTGCTGCCCCCAGGGCAGACATCCAGGAACGCATGCTGTTCCGCCTGCTGGCCCGCAAAAGAAAAATCACCTTGCAGGACATCCGGGATTCCAGTCCTCTTTCTGAGCAGGACGCCCAGCAGTTGCTGCAGAAATGGATGGCAGAAGGCAAAATCCGTGAAGTGGGCCAGCAGGAGTTCGTGCTGAATTGAGCACCCCGGATGGTCTCTTCGACACCATCGTCAACCGGGCAGATGGTTTCCTGAGGATCTCCAGACCCACCAACCGTCTGGAAGCCCTGCACATCTGGCATGCCCGCACCCGTTTTGCCAGACGGGTCCCTCTTGAGGTGCTGGTCAGAATTCTGGACGCCAGACCTGCAGGAGAGGTGCACTGGTCAGGAGGGTTGCAGGGTTCCTGGCAACCGGGAACGGCACGTTTTCCCTGAGCAGGGACCATTCCCTCACGGATTGCAATTTCTGCTATGTTCTTGGCGTAAAATAAAACCCTTATGCCAGAGTTGCCAGAAGTGGAAACCACCCGCAAGCTGATCGAACCCTTTGTGCTCGGTCAGGTGATCGAGGCCATCGACCACGAAAAAAACCACCGTTACACCGACCTCGCCAATGTGGTCGGGAAACGCATCACGGAACTCACCCGCCGTGGAAAGTACATCATTGCCCACTTTGAAGAGCCCCTGGAGATGATTGTCCATCTGGGCATGACTGGAGGCTTCCGTTTGCAGGAAGGCAAACACACCCGGGTCACCCTGAAAACCGCAAAAGGCACCGTGTATTTCCAGGATGCCCGCAAATTTGGCAAATGGCAGGTGGTCCCAAAAGGGGAGTATGCAGCCCTGCCCACCCTGCATGAGATGGGTCCAGAACCCCTCAGCGATGACTTCAAGCTGGAAGACTTCGTGAAGGAAATGCGTCATGCAGGCAAGGTCAAACCCCACCTGATGTCCCAGAAACCTGTGGCTGGACTGGGCAACATTTACGCCGATGAAGCGCTCTGGCACGCCCAGATCCACCCGGAAGCGGTGAACCTCTCAGAGGAACAATCCACCCGTCTGTACCACGCCATCCGTCAGGTGATCGCCCGTGCTGTTGAAGCCGGAGGCAGCACCCTTTCAGACCAGACTTATGCGCAACTGGATGGGAATCCTGGTTATTTCCAGCTGGACCATGTGGCCTACGCCAGGGATGGGAAGCCCTGCAAGCGGTGCGGCACCCCTCTGGAGAAATACTGGCTGGCCCAGCGGGGAACCCATTACTGCCCCACCTGTCAGAAGCTTTAAAGTTCAATTCAGTCAGAACGGGCAGGCTGTAGAGGCCTGCCTTTCTTGTGAAAGGTTTAGATCCCGCAATGCACACCGTTTTCACCGAACTGGTGAGGTAACATGGACCATGCTTGCAAAACACCTGATGTTAAGTTTGATGCTCAGTGGTGCCGCCTTTGCACAGTCCAGAGGAGCCGTCAGCTGGTTTCATCCTGGTTCTCCTCAGGATGCTGAGACAGCGGCATTGTTGTCTTATGATATGGCCGTCAATTTTGGCCTGTTGAAGCCTTACCAGACCCAGGTGTTTGCTGCCCCCCTCCTGACCCCTCAGGGACCCCAGTTGCCCATGGATGTGCTGTACCAGGAAGGTTTTACAGAACCCACGCTCCCAGAACACCTGCTGGTGCTGCAAGACGCACTGGGTGTGAAGACCGTGATTGGGGGTCAGGTCAAAGGGGGAGAGGTGGTGTTGCTGCTGCGTCAGGGAGACCAGGACCAGCAAGTTACTGTCACGGCAGATCCCAAAAACCTCAGAACCGCCACACTCAAAAAAGTGGCGGAACTGCTGAAGACCTCTCTGGTGATCCCCAAACTGGCTCCTGCAGCACTGGCTGCACCGCTGCAGGATCTGGAAAAACTGGATTTGCTCTCTGCCGTGGCCCCTTACAAAGATGCCAAAGATGCCGCTGTCAAGGCGTTCTTTGACACCCTGATTGCCCCAAAAAAC
Source organism: Deinococcus roseus (assembly GCF_014646895.1). Lineage (NCBI taxonomy): Bacteria > Thermotogati > Deinococcota > Deinococci > Deinococcales > Deinococcaceae > Deinococcus > Deinococcus roseus. Next base: position 3,216 of record NZ_BMOD01000001.1, on the reverse strand, counting down.
ACCCTGGATGTGGCCTATCAGGCCATCTTGCAGGGCCCCAAACAACTGCTGGATCTGGATGTCAAAGAGGCCCCCAGCCTGGTCAGTTATCAGGCCCTGTATCTGGAGCAGAACGGACAGACCACAGCAGCCCTGGATCTGCTGGCAAAATCCAAATTCCCCTATGCCCGCACCCTCTCAGAAGTGATTGCCATGACCCGTGGGCAGGAATTGCCTGAAAACTGGCCGCCTGAGAAAAGGGGTGTGCTGACTGCAGCACAGGCCGTGATCCTCAAGAACACCGGTGTGACTGTGAAAGACACCCGTGAAGCCCTCTACCAGTTCTTGCCCCATTCTGAGTACGCCCTGTCTGAATACAGTTTCCTGGCCTTTGACCAGAACAATTTTCAGGCAGCCCGCACGGTGCTGGAGCGTCTGGTTTCCATCAATCCCAACAAACCCCTGTACCACACCAACCTGGGCTGGGCACAATACAAAACAGGAGATGCTTTAAAAGCGTTGCTGTCCACCAACAAGGCCCTGCAGATCAACCCCGAAGATGAAATTGCTGCCTACAACCTGGGGCTTTACAACTTCACCCTGGGCAATGATGCAAGTGCCCGTCAGGCCTACGATTATGCCTTCAGTCTGGGAAGCTACAAAGACACCCAGATGGCCCTTGCTGACCTGGAAGAAAGTCCGGATCCCAGATCCCACTTCTACAGCGGGGTGCTTTACGAGCAACTGGGCAATTTCCCCAAAGCTTTCCAGAACATCAAACAGTACATGACCCTGACCCTGAGCGCATCAGAGCAGGAGAATGCCCAGGGCATCGCAGACCGGGTGGATCAGGCCCACTGTGACTTTGAATTGAAAGACCAGCCCTGGTTCACGGTCAAAGGGGAAGCCATCCAGCAGATCAAGCAAGGCGAGTTCTTGCAGGCGAACTTCAATGTGCGTTGCTCGGTGGTGTTGCCCATGCCCGTGACCGTGAAATACACCCTCAGCCAGAACGGAGAGGTGTACTCCGCAGCAGAATTCACCCCTGCCCTGAAACCTTCCACACTGGGCTTCCGCATTTCTGAGCCCCTCATTCCCTTGCAGGAAATCAAAGAAGGAGAACTGAAAAGTGAAATCCAGGTGACCGGAGCCAACGGGGTCACAAAGACCTTCACCCAGATTTTCCAGGTTCAGGGGCAGGCCACCCTGCTGGAGCGCCTGAACAGTGCAGGCCTGCAGATGGTCAACCTGTATGGCAATCCTGTGGTGAACAAGGACCCGGTGGCAGACCTGGGCAGACAGTTGCAAACCCTGTTTCAGGACCCGGTGCGTTTCAAAGCCATGTACCCCGGTCTGAGCGCCGAACAACTGGTGCAGGTGCAGGCCATCACACCAGAGAAAATCCAGCAGGTGCTGGACCAGGTGCTGGCCCGGGTGGGGGCAGATGTGGCTCCTGGCAGCAAAATTTTCTTCCCGGATGTGTACATCTCTTACGTGTTGCAACCTGAAGCCCAACCTGCAGAAGACCAGCCTGCAGCGCCCTGAAAAAACGCTTAAAAGTGCTTTAAAGCCTCCCTGACCGTCAACCCTGAGAAGCGTGCCCGGTTTGCCTGAACGAACTGCAGCACCTTCTCGGGACTGGTTTTGGCGTATTCCCGCAGTGCCCACCCGATGGCTTTGCGGATGAAGAATTCGGTGTCGCTGGCATTGTGCAGGGCATATGCAAAAAGCCTCGCTTCATCGGTGTGCTTTTTGTAACTCAACTGGTGCAAAATGGCGGTTCTTCTGACCCAGAAATCCTGATCCTGGCTCCACACATCCATCTGGGGCAGCAAATCTGCATCCTGTCTGACCAGATGCCCCACCACCCGGGAAGCCAGCACATCCACGGTGTCCCACCAGGAATGCAACTGGATAAGCGAGCGCACCCTTTGCAGGTCTGTGGCCTGTAAAGCTTTGACATGCTGGCCCAGCACATCCACCCCCACATACTGGTGTTCCCGTTCAGGCAGCGTCCACAACATTTCTGCTGCCATCAGGGCTTCTGCTGGTTCAAGGGCACGCACCAGAGGTCTGGAAAGGGCGGTGCGCTCAGGCATTTTGATGCCCAGAAAAGCAAACCTGTCTTTCATGTATTTTTGCATTGGAACAGCCTGCTCAGGATCGCGCATGGCTTCCATCTTTTCTTGCACAGCAGCCACAAAATCATTGGCATTCAAGGGGTTCACATCCGGGCTCTGCGGGCATCCAGAGCCACCATCACCCAGCCCACAATTTGCAGCACCCCACCAATGGGTGTGATGGCCCCCAGCACCTTGATTCCGGTCAGGGCCAGCACATACAGGCTGCCAGAGAAGATGAGGGTTCCAATGAACAAAAACAAAATGCCCTTGCTCTGAAAGCGCGCTGCCCCTAAAGCCAGCAAAGCCAGCGCATGGTACATCTGGTAACGCACCCCGGTTTCAAAGGTGGCCAGCACATCAGGAGAAAGCATGGATTTCAGGGCATGGGCACCAAAGGCACCAAAAGCCACCGCAAGGGCACCCATCAGGGCAGCATAAAACAGGGTCATCCTGAGATTATAGGGTTCAGGTGTGCTGGACAGATGTCCTTGAGGGCAAGAAGAAGGCAGAAGGTTGAAGGCAGAAGATCTGGATCCACACCTGCAGGGGCGAGCGGGCCGAGGGACCAACATGCGGTCCCTCGAACAGCCCAAGACGGCAGGCCTCGCCCAAATGGAAGAAATTTCAAACGAGGATGTAGGGGTGCTCCTGGCAGGCGTTTCAAACCCAGTTCAAGGCAAGCTGGAACGCAGTGCCCGCACCTGAGCGGTTCTGGCTTTCACGGTGTACCGGGCAGGCTGGGCTGGAACCAGCACCGTCTCAAATTGCCTCAGAACCACGGTTTCTGTTCCACACTGCACTTCTGCTTCGCCCTCAATCACCGTGATGACATGGAAGCTTTCACCAGTGGTTTCCAGAATCAGGGGAGAGGAGGTGGTTTGCAGCAGTTCGGTCAGGAAGTATTCGCTCTGGACCACGGGTTGCAAATCGGTTTCTGCCAATGGGGGCTGGTGGGTGACCTGACCGGAGAAATCTGAGCGGGTGACGGCGGCAGATTCCTGCAGGTGCAGTTTCCTTCCAGCACTGGCGGGTCTGTCCCAGTCGTACACCCGGTAGGTCAGGTCGCTGGTTTGCTGCACCTCGTAAATGAACAAGCCTGGACCCAACGCGTGCA